>NZ_JANSIQ010000039.1:0-34581 GCF_047502685.1 Synechococcus sp. OH20
TACCAGATGGAGAAAAACCCGAGCGACCACCCTCACAGCGTCGGTGGGGTGGGCACGGAACAGGACGATTGTTCAGCTACGTTAACACCTTTATCCTCTTAATTCTCTTCAAGATTTCAACATTCTCTCGAAAGGCGCTGCCCCACGCCAGCTTGAAACCGGCTGGGATCCCTTCTAGGGGTTGACCGCTCGGCATTGCCAGCCTTGCAGCTTGCGCTCGTACACCGTTCGCCGTTGGGGATAGATCGAATCCCCCTTGAGCTGCAGGTGATCGACCTCAGTCGGCTGCAACAGGAGCACCACAAAAGTCGGAGGCGGCCATGAAGCTTTCTCTGGCGGCAGCTTTTGAACAAAAGCCTCGGGCGAGGCAAGAGGCCCCTTGGGTTCCGGCCAAAACCAGAGGAGCCGTCCTTTTTCCGAGATCTGTTGCCACAACTGCTGCCGCTGCTGCTGCGCTTCAGGATCCGGATGATCGGCGGTGATGGCCTCCAGAGTGCCGGCAATGCGAAATTGCTCGCGCGTCTTGCTGAAATACCAGCAGATCTGAGCCAGCGGGCAGTGGGCGATCTGGCAAAGCTTCTCGCTGCGGCCGTCCACCGCCAACTGGATGCGGTCGGTGTCCCCCAAAAACCCCCGAAAAACCACCGTGCGGTTACGCGGATGCCCCTGGGGATCCACTGTAGCCAGTTGCAAATAGCGTACACCGGGATCGCTGCGGTTGCGGTGCAGGGCCGCCTGGAGCAACATCCGCCAAGAGGGATCCCTGGCTAACGGGTTCATGGGGGTGCCAGCCAAGACTTCAACTAGGGAGGGGGAGGAGCCTCTGATTGCGAGTCTCTGGCGCACCCCGGTGAGGACTCCGGCTGAGTAGCGCGAACGGCATTGGGATCCGGCACAGTTGGGTGAAGAGAATGAAAGGGATGTTCCAGCCAGCCCTCCGCCAGCCCCTCAAAGCGTTCTGGCACCGGCTGCTTCACCGGCAATTTTTGGAGCACCAGAGCGAGATACTCGCTATACCAAGGGGAGCGGACTTCCCGCACCTTATGCCACACCGAGCGCGACATCAGCAGCGTCCGCTCCACATCCTGGGCGCCCAGCTTGAGCAAAAACTCCTCCCGTTCCGGCTGGTAATCGGTGGAGGCCAAGGCCAAAGCCTGCGGGGGATAAGCTTGGGTGAGCTGGGCCATCTTGGCCATGAGCTCAGGATAGAGCCAGGTGTAAGCGGGGTGAACTGTGAGTTTGGCCACGTGCGGCTGTTGCCCCGTCCGATCCAGCTTGAGGTTGAAATAGCCAATGGCGGTTTTCCGCTCGGGCTCATAGACACACATCTCCACCCGTTCCGTTTGGCTGATGGCACACTTGGCCTGTTCCAAAAGCCACTCCAGTGGGCTGGTGCGGAAGTCGCTCACGTCGCGGTCGTACACCTGGCGCACAGTGGCCGGCATGGATCCCGTATCCAGTTGATAGATGGCGTAGGCATCCCGCTGGGTCACCGGCACCAGGCTGGGCAACTTGGCCTCGTGCCGGCTGAGAGCAGCCAGAATCTCCGGCGGGATCGACCAATAGGTGATCTGAGCCAAGGGCTGGAAGCCGTTGTGTCGGTAGAGGGCCATTGCCCCCTTATTGTGGATGTTCACCTCCAAAATCCAGGTGTGGGCCTCGCGAAAGTGCTCCAGGCAGTGCTTGAGCAGCCGGGATCCCACCCCCTGCCGCCGCGCAGAGGGCACCACAGCAATGTGATCCACCCGCCAGGTGCTGCGGGAATGGTTAAAGGGAGAAACTTGAATGACCCCCTGGATTTTGCCCTCCAGCTCCGCCACATGTACCGTAAACATGTGCTGAAAACGGTTGGGAAACAGGCTCAAGGTTTTCAGGGGGCCATACCACTGCCGTAACCGCCGCACTTGGCGACGAATGTCCACCGAGCGGCTGCTGTACTCTTCATCAAAAGCTTGCGCCAAAATCTCCTCCACCGCCTCCAGATCGCCCAGTTGAGCGGGGCGGAGAATCAGTTCGGGAACCTCGGTAGGGGCTTTGGAATCTGGGTCGGGCTTTGCCGCAGGGTTGTTCATGCCAAAGTGTAGGCGGGAGAATATTCAAAGCATAGCTCAGGCTCCCTTTCTAATTCTAACTGAGGAGGTCGTTGCTGCCATAAAGTTCATGATTATCGGGTTTTGCGTTGGCGTTTGGCCAATTAAGCCCCGGCATCCAGCAACGCCAAGTTGCGGAAGGTAAAGCGCTTTTCCACAGGGCCGGTTTCCGTCTCTGTTTGAATGCGTCGCTCCGAGAGGATGTAGTACTTGCCGACTTTGGTGTAGAGATCCTCAAATTGGCTGCGCCCGCCCTTTTGCTCACCCGTTTGGGGATCGTGATAGACGGAATCGTAGCGGTGAGAGAGGTAGCCTTCGCCCGTGTCGTGGCTGCTGAAGGTGTGGATGGTCACCACCACCCCATGAATATGCCGATGCACCAGGGTTACTTGGTTGTCGCGCACGTGGTAGCGATCCCCTTCGGCTTTGCCCCCCACCAGGATCTCCACACTGCCATCGGGTAGGGTCTGCCCATAGCGGAAAGTGTTGTTCCCGTGGGTCTCGGCAAAGCTGCGGCGCACCCGGTGAATGGCAATTTCCCAAAGTTGATTGTGAATGGCTTTCCGGGCTTCCTCATCCTCCACGCCCGTAACGGTGGCCTTTAGGTCTGCCCCCACTCGCACCTGCCCCACAAAAGTGCGCTCCCCATCCCAGTAAGTGACCTCGGCGCTATAGCCCGGGAAAGCGGGATCCCAGGTGTAGCGATTTTCATAGGCGGCCCGAAACAACTCTTGGGCAGAGACTTGAGTGGTGATCATCGACTGTCTCCTATGGCTATTGCAAGCATTTCTCACGAGTATCATACTGCTTCTGGCTGCTGGGCCCAACCCAGTAGGAGTCTATATCTAACATGGGGCATCTTTTTTGGGGATGTGCGGAGACCGGTCTGCTTCTTTCGGCGTAACGTAGGGCACTTCCAGATGGGGCTTGGATTCTGTTGGCGCCGGCGGAATAGGATTCTTTGGCCGAGTTGCCCCAACTGCTGCCGCAAACTGAGGAACTTGGGTAAGATAGGGGCAGAACTTCTCTTCCTTCCTCTACCAAGTTTCTGGTTGCCCTTTTGGCTGCTTCTCTCTCCAGAGTATTTCCCGGAAGAGGCTTGCTTGTGTGCTCTATATTTTCTGTGGCTGAGGAGGAAGATTGGGAGAATTCACGGCAGAGTTCCAGCACGTCAGCAGGGTGGAATCCTTAGTTACACCCTCACCCGAAATGATGGGGCCAGTGCTGCAGATAACTGGCAAGCAGCCCTTGAGCGGCCACATTCCCATTGGCGGGGCGAAAAACTCTGCCTTGGCGATTATGGCCGGATCCCTTTTGGCTCCTGAGGCTTGCCGAATTCACAACGTGCCGCGTCTGCTGGACATTGAACGCATGGGGCAGATCCTGACCACCCTGGGGGTTAAAGTGTCCCATGTGGGCAATACCCTCGACCTGGATGCCAGCTCCCTCAAAACTTCCCAAGCTCCCTATGAATTGGTCAGCCAGTTGCGGGCCAGCTTTTTCATCATCGGGCCCCTGTTGGCGCGGTTGGGGGTAGCCAGAGTTCCCCTGCCGGGCGGCTGTGCCATTGGCTCCCGTCCAGTGGATCTGCACGTGCGGGGCCTGCAGGCGCTGGGGGCGACCGTGCAAATCGAACATGGGGTTGTTCATGCCTATGCCCGTAGGCTGGTGGGAACCCGCATCTACCTGGACTATCCCAGCGTCGGCGCTACTGAAACCCTGATGATGGCCGCTACGCTGGCGGATGGGGAAACGGTGATTGAAAATGCCGCCCAAGAGCCAGAAGTGGCGGATTTGGCCCGTTTTTGTCAGGCGATGGGGGCGCGCATTCGCGGTGTTGGCACTAACACGGTTGTGGTGGTGGGGGTGCCCCGCTTGCATGGAACCGAGTACACGGTTATTCCCGACCGCATCGAGGCCAGCACTTATCTTATTGCCGGGGCCATTACCCGCTCTCACCTCACGGTTGGCCCTGTTATTCCCGATCACTTGCGGGCGGTGATCGCCAAGCTGCGTGACATGGGGCTGCGGGTCGAAGAAGAAGGCCCCAACCGGCTGCGCATTGCCCCGGCTCAGCTCAGTTCGGGCTGGCTCTGCCAGGCGACCGATATCCAGACCTTGCCCTATCCGGGTTTTCCCACCGATGTGCAGGCGCCGATCATGGCCTTGGCCGCCCTGAGCGAGGGCAGTTGCACCATCGAGGAGACGGTGTTTGAAAACCGCATGCACCACATTCCCGAGCTCAATCGCATGGGGGCGGACATTCGTTTGAAGAACCGGGTGGCCCTGATCCGGGGGGTGCCGTCGCTGTCGGGGGCGCCGGTGGTGGCTACGGACTTGCGGGCGGGGGCAGCCTTGGTGTTGGCCGGCCTGGCGGCTGAAGGCTGCTCTACGATCCACGGGCTCCACTACATCGATCGCGGCTACGAGGCCATCGACAAAAAGCTGCGCGATGTCGGGGCCAAGGTGTACCGCAGTGAAAGTCCGCCGCGGATCCTGCAATCTGGCAAGTAACTCATAAACGACTGCCGGGCCCAATGCCTGCGGTACAGGTATCCCAGGTGACCCAACGCAGTCGGGTTGAGTATCGTAGTCAGAGGTTGCAGAGAGACAAAGCATGGGTATCCTGACAGGCAGCAAACGGTGCTGGGCAAGATGGGTTGCCGGTGTGCTGGCGGCAGGAGCGGCTCTGGGCGGGGCCATCTGGGGCTTTTACACCTCATCCTGGGCAGAAACCGTGGAGGTGGCTGCGGCGCCAGAGGGCAGGGATCCGGTACAACTGCCCCACACTTCCACAACGGCCTTTCTGCGGGCTTACGCAGCGCTGCAGGCCGGCCAAGCGCAATTGGCCCTGCAGGGTTTGCAGGGGTTGGAAGAGAGCCTGCCGGTTCTGCGGGAGGAAATTTGGAAGCTCAGGGCCCAAGCCTACGAGCAGTTGCAGGATAAGGCAACAGCCCAAGGGATCTGGTGGCCCAAGATTTTGCAGGAGTACCCCCACAGCCCGGTGGCCGCCTATGCCCTCTGGGGGATGGGCCAGGTGGATCAGTTGCGGCAGCAATTTCCCACTCACCCGCTGACTGGCCGCGCCCTCCAGCATTTGCTGGAGCGGGATCCCGACCGCTACGACCTGCTGCGGGATTTGGCTCTGCATCACCCGCAAACCCCTGGGTTAACGCCGCTGCTGGATCGCTGGCGGCAGGCTCAGGAGGGATCCCTCACGGCTTCCGATTGGCAGATCCTGGCCGATGCCTATTGGGAACAACGGGAGTACGGCAAAGCTGCCCGCGCCTATGGGCGTGCCCCCGCCACCTCTCAGAATCTCTACCGCTGGGGCCGCAGCCACCAGATCTCGCGGGAGTTTCCCCAGGCGAGAGCGGCTTACCAAGCGCTGCTGGCTCAATTTCCCAATGGGCCAGAGGCTTCCCTCACCCGTCGCCGTTTGGCAGAATTGAGCGACCTGTCGACGGCAATCGAGCTGCTGCGCCAGGCGGGATCCGGCTCGGATAGAGAGGCTCCAGAAGCGTTGCTCAGCCTCAGCCAGCTTTACGATCGCCATGCCAGCCCGCAATCGGCCCAAGCGGCTCGACAAGCTCTTTGGGAGCGCTTTCCGGCCAGCGAAGCCGCGGCCAACGCCGCCTGGACACTTGCCTGGAGTCAAGCGCAAGCGGGCAATCTCGGCCAAGCCATCGCCCTGGCCCAACAGATCGGATCCGCCCAGCGGGATACGGAAATGGGGGCGCAACTGCTCTACTGGGCGGGCAAATGGCGGGAACGGCTGGGGGATGTGGCTGCGGCGCGGCAAACCTATCAACAGGTGCTGCAACAGTTTCCCCACACCTACTACGCCTGGCGGTCGGCAGTGCAACTGGGCTGGCCGGTGGGGGATTTCTACAGCGGGCGCCAAAGGGTGGAGGTGGATTTTCAGCCGGTGCGGCTACGGTTGCCGGGGGTCTCTGAGGCCACGCAAACTTTGCACTTGATGGGAGCCAGCCAACTGGCCTGGGAACGCTGGCAGGGGGAAATGGCCGTGCTGCAACGGGATCCCCGCCAGATGAGTGTGGCTGAGCGCTTCGTCACGGGTATTCTGCGCAACAGTGCCGGAGAGCACCTGCGGGGTATCAACCAGGTGGCCGCTTTGCGCTTCAGCGAAGAGCCGGATCCCCTGCTGGAGACGTTGAGGCAGCGCCAAGATTTCTGGCAGGCCGTCTATCCGCTGCACTACTACGCTGGCCCAGACAATTCCTGGGGCGGGGATCCCTATGCCCGGCCCGGCCTGGCCCGCTGGTCACGGCAATTTAACCTCAATCCCCTGATGGTGGCGGCCTTGATCCGGCAGGAATCCCGCTTTGAGCCGGAGATCGTCTCGGCCTCAGGGGCGCTGGGCTTGATGCAGGTGATGCCTGCCACCGGGCGCTGGATTGCCCAACAAATTGGCCTAGCCCAATACAGCCTCACCAACCCCGCCGACAATCTTTACCTGGGATCCTGGTACTTCGACTACACCCACCGCACCTATCAAGACAACACCCTGCTGGCCCTGGCCAGCTACAACGGCGGCCCCGGCAACGTGGCCAGATGGCTGAGCCGCTTTGGCTTTGAAGATCCGGATGTGTTTGTGGAGCAGATCCCCTTCGCCGAAACGCGGGGCTATGTGAAGTCTGTCTTTGGCAACTACTGGAACTACTGGCAGCTCTACACCCAGGAAGGGCGCACTTTGGTCGGCCAGCGCCTGCACAACCCCTCCTCGTAGAGAGAGCGTCCCCCAGGGTATTCTGGGAGAGTGTCTGGGCAAAGTTTGACGGTGCCGTTTGCATTGACGGGACGGGGTTCGATGATCTCTGGGCTTGAACAACAGGAGGGCGTTCGCGGTGGGGAGCACTCTCAGGGAGCAACTGAGAAGCAGATTGCCCGGCAGGAATTGGCTGTGGACTTCATCCGCCATGGCATAGCCGAAGAACCCCGGCCAGAAGTTGAGGATGCCTTGCGAGCCCTTACAGACGAAGGTCGCAAGCGCTGCCGCAAGGTGGCCCGCCAGCTCAAGAGCATGGGCTGGAAGTGGGATCTCCTGCTCACCAGTCCCCTGGTGAGGGCGCGGCAGACCGCCGAGATCTTGTTGGACGAGAACCTGGCCGCAGCGGTGGAGGTGTTTGAGCCGCTGGCTCCGGGCGGCAGTTTTGCCGACTTGGTGCGCTGGCAGGCAGAGCGGGGATCCCTCACGTCTTTGGCCCTGGTCGGTCACCAGCCGGATCTGAGCCTGTGGGTGCAAGCGGCTGTTGGGCTAAACCCGGCCAATGCCCACGCGATCACCCTTAAAAAGGCGGGCCTGGCCCAGGTGCGCTTTGCCGAAGGCCGAATTGACCACTGCCAGGGATCTTTGACTTTGTTGCTCTCGCCCAAGGTGGTGTTGCGCTAAGCAGCCGTCCCAACGCAAACTAAGTCGGCCAGAAGCCAGGCTCAGCGCTGAGAAGATGTTAGCCGCTCTCCCAGCAATTGCACAGAATAGGCCGCCAGCCCCAACCCCACCATGGCAAACATGAAGGCGATCAGGGAAACGGAACCGACCAGGAGATAACGCACCAGGATGCTGATCCCGCGCGCCAGCGATCCAGTCTCGACATCGATTGGCGGCAATTTGGTCACCATCGAGAGCAGCAGTTGCAAGAACCCGTAGCCCAGACTGACGGCAATGGTGGCCCCCAAGAGGGCACTGAAAGGATGGGGGGATCCCTGTGAGGAGGAAGACATGGGGCAGCACTGGAAAACTCACCTTTATTCTAGGCTGCAGGTACAATGTGGGAGTTTCTTGCCGGCAAGCCTAGCGATGATGGAGAGCGGAGCTGGAGTCGGATCCCACTACGAGGTCTTGGGCGTTTCCGTCCTGGCGACGGCGGAAGAGATCAAGTCTGCCTACCGTCGTTTGGTCAAGTACCACCATCCCGACAGCCTGCTGGCCAAAAAAGATCGGGCCACCTCCGAGCGCATCCGCCAGATCAACGCTGCCTACGCGGTGCTCAAGGATCCGCAATCTCGCCGCGACTACGATCGGCAACTGCACTCCAGCCACACCTCACCCCGCCCTCAGCCGACGGGATCCCCTGGCGAAACCGTCAGCCAGGAAGCCATCGCCCGCGCCGCCTGGATCCGACAGGTCTACACCCCCCTGAACCGAGTTTTGGGGCCCTTGTTGTCTTCTCTGAAGCCTCAGTTAAATGCTTTGGCGGCAGATCCGTTCGACCCTGACCTGTTGGAGTCCTTTGAGGCTTATCTGGAAGAGTGCGGCCAGAAGCTGGCCCAAGCTCAGCAGATCTTTCGCCGCCTTCCCAATCCCAGCAGCTTTGGGGGTGTGGCTTCCCGCCTCTACTATGCCCTCAACCACTTGGAAGACGCTCTGGAGGAGCTGAAGTATTTCCCGCTGAACTTCGATGAACGCCACTTGCACACCGGACAAGAGCTATTTCGGCGGGCAAAAGGGCTGCGCCTGGAAGCCATGGATGTCTACGCCAAGAGTTCACCCTAGGCCAGAGCGGGATCCCCCTTTGGGCAAAGCGGGACGAGGATCGTAGGGGGTGGGAATGTACTGCACGGAAGGACGGCCCATGCTGGCCTGGGGGTACAAGTCCATCAGGGCGTAGATCTGGGGCGGCAACTCGGTGGAGATGGGCAGGCCCAGCTCCCGCGCTTCTTCAGCAGTGATCGGGTAGTCGTGGGTCACCCGACCGCTGGTCAGGTACTGGATCAGAGGCTCAATGCGTTCGGGGGCAATTTTGCGCTTGGGCACATCGTCCTTCAGGAGATCCCGCACGAAGTTCTGCACCTGTTGCATCGCCTTGCGGGCCAGATCCGCCAGAATTAAGGTCTGGTCGTCGATTTCGGCAATGGGTTTTTCCGCCACCACCTGCAGAATGCTGGCGGCAGCATACCCCCCCAACTGCGGATCCACCGGCCCCAGCACGGCGTTAGCATCCATGACAATTTCATCGGCAGCCAGGGCCAACATCGTCCCGCCCGACATGGCGTAGTGGGGCACAAATACCGTCACCTTGGCCGGGTGCCGGATCAGGGCGCGGGCAATTTGTTCAGTAGCCAGCACCAGGCCGCCAGGGGTGTGCAGAATCAAATCAATGGGAGTATTGGGCGGGGTGAGGCGGATCGCCCGCAACACTTGCTCTGAGTCCTCGATGCTGATGTAGCGGGAAACCGGGATCCCCAAAAAACTGATCGACTCCTGGCGGTGGATGAGCAAAATCACGCGGCTGCCCCGCTTTTGCTCCAACTCCCGAATGGCCAGCAAGCGCCGGAACTCTTGCGCCCGCCGGTTCAACAGGGGTTGCAGCGAGCTGAAGATCAAAAAAATCCAAAATAAGCTGCCCCAGTCCACTTTCGCGCCTCAAGCGGGATCCCTTTGCTTCCAGCATAGAGGATACGGAACCTCTGGCAATCCGGGGGCCTCACGCGTTGGGTTCAGACGCCGCAAAAAAGCGATCCAAAGCCCGCAGCAAATCCGGCACAGAAGTTTGGTCAATCCAGGAGCGAATGTAAGCCTGCTGCTCCGCCAAGTTCTCAAGACGGCCCAGCTTTTGCATGGCCAAAAAGCGGCTTTCTGCCTCGGCGCGGTTGGTTTGTAAGTCCAGCCGTTGATCGGGGGTGAGCGGATGCTCTGTCTGGGCCAACAGGTGGTCGGCCACCATCATCAACAGCAACGGCCCCGCCAATTCCACCTGAGACTCGGCTTCCGGCTCAGAATTGGGCCCGGCAAGATCCTGGAGATCTTGAAAGAGATCCTGCCCCAGTTGCAGCAGCTCTTCTGCTGAGGCAGCCCGCAGCTCCCTCTCGGCAGCCGCCCGCAGCGGCTCTGGGGAAACCTGGTGGTGAGCGGCCAATTCTGCCAGGGCCTGTTCCCATTGATCCCGTTGGGCTTGCAACACAGCTCTCTCTTGCGGAGAAAAATCCAGCCGCTCCAGCAACACCTGCAAAGCCACAGCCCCCACCAACAGCGGCGGAAAGCGCAACAGGGTAGAGTCGGATCCCGCCTGCTCCAAAAAGGCTTCCAAATCCGGGCCGGTTCCCCTGTCGAGCAAATCCTGCAGGTAAGCCAGCACCTGCGGCGGCGAGGTCAACCTCAGGATCCCTCGGGCCTGCGCCCGCAACTCTGCCGGGATCCCAAGGGTTTGCAATTGGGCTTCCGCCTGCGCTTGCGCTTCAGCGATCAACTCTGGCAGATCTGCCGTCGCCTGACCAGCCTGTAACAGGGCCTGGCTGGAGTCCCGCAGCAAGCCGGCTGCCTCCACAAACAGCAGCAACTGAGGGATCCGTAGCGTGGGCAAAACCATGTTAAGTAAGCCTCAGATCCGTAGATTCTGGATCGGCTGGCGCAGCAGGACGAGTTGAGTTGGGCTTGTGCCAGTGCAGGCCAATCAGCGCATCGTACAAAAAGCTCCAAAACTCTCCCTTCTCCCAGATCCCCAGCGTTTGCTGGCAGTTGCGGGCGTCCAGCTCAGGTTTGGCCGCCCAGTAGGCTGCCTGATATTTGTACCAGGGAACCGAGGGCCAGAGATGGTGGATCAGGTGATAGTTTTGCCCCAGCAGCAGAATGTTGGTCAGCCAACCGGGATAGACGCGGGCGTTGTGCCACCGCTCTTGAGATTGAAAGGGACGATGGGGCAGGTAGTCGAAAAACAGGCCCAATAGAAAGCCCATGATAAAAGCAGGGGGCAGCCAGTAGTTCATGATGTAGTCGGTGTAGCCAAAGTGAATGGCCAACGCAAACGTCAGAACCACCACCAGTCGGCTCAGCCCCCATTCCAGCAGATCCCAGCGGCCTTTGCGCCAGAGCTGCCGCTTGAAAAAAAACACCTCGTGATAGAAAAAGCGCGGTGCGATCAGCCACAGCGGCCCGCCCGTGGACACATAGTGATCGGGATCGTCTTCGGGGTGGTTGACATGGGCGTGGTGCTGCATGTGCACCCGCTTAAAGACCGGATAGACAAAGCCCTGCAACAGAGCGGAGCCGTGGCCCAGCGCCTCGTTCAAAAAGCGGTTGCGGTGGGCCGAGCCGTGAGAGGCATCGTGGATCACCGTGCCCAACACATAGAGGGCGACAAAGTTAAGCCAAAACACCAGCCAGCGGGGCCAATGCCAAAAGGCGTACCCGCCAAAGCAAGAGGCCGAAAGCACCACCGCCGCCAAAAACATCAACAGGGTGGGGTTCCAAAATTCCGGCGGCGGCCCCAACAGCTCACGAGGTAACGCAAAAGGCTTGGGATCCGGTTGCGGAGTCGCAGCAGCAGTCATCGGCAGCCATCCTTGGGTGTGCACAGCGCAGACGGTGAGGATGGATCAAGGCAAAAGAGCCAGTTCATCACCTGCAAAGCGGGGGAAGAGAAGGATTTGTTAACTTTCGTTAGTATACGGCAGAGATCTGCGCCCAGACCGGATTTTTCTTGCCAACTCCAGCCCGTCCAGGCTGTTCCCGGCGAGGGGTAGATCGGCCATGGAGCCAGAAGAAGCCACAGTGTGAGGTTTTGTTGCGGCCTCTGTTGCAATTCATGTGGGGATCCCCTTGGGAGTTGCGGAATGGGGGTAATCTAGGGGGCGGTTAACCTGAGCCGAGGATGAAAACCATGATGCCCGTTGTTGTGTCGTTGGCCATGACTGCCCACACCAGCTCTTGGTCGCCTTTGAGTGCCGTAACCATCTTTCTCTGCACAGGTCTTGCCTACTTGATCTTCAAGTCCTCTTCGGGAGCGGCCTCAGAAACGGGGCCGGTGCTGGGGATGACCTGGCCGGAAGTGCTGGGGGTCGCCAGCTTCGGCCATCTGCTGGGCGCGGGAGTGATCTTGGGCCTCTCCAACATGGGAGTTCTCTAGGTCACCATCTCCTTCACATTTCTTGACTTTAGCCGGGATTCCGGCCCGACAATGTTAAAATCCCTGTCAATTCTGAAAAGAGCAGTTTCTCCAACTCCACTTTCTTCTTGTCGAGGTTTGTTGTCATGCCTGCGATAATGCTCCTGGCGGCTTTGCCAGAAGGCTATGAGTTGTTCGATCCCCTGATCGACATTCTGCCGATCATCCCTGTTTTGTTCTTTTTGCTGGCTTTTGTTTGGCAGGCGGCGGTGGGCTTTAAGTGAAGCCCTCGGAATCTGCGATTGGCAACTACGGACTTCGAGACTGCTTCCGCTTGCCCCTCTTCCTCTGGCAGGGGGGCAGTTTTGGCTGGGGCAAGTTTAGGGCGGGCCACTGTGCCGCAGGCCTGACTTTCTGCCTTGCAAAGTTAAGACTGGCCGGCTGGGGTTCAGGGCTCGCGGTCGAGGGCGCCGGTAATCCAGAGCACCCCTGCTAAGCAGACGAAGTGGGCAAAGGTAACGTTGATATTGGCAGCCAATAGCAGCACTCCTGCTGTCTGGGTGCTCAGCGTGCGGGTAAACAGCCGCACCAGCAGCTCTCCCACCTGCGCCTCCATGGCGATGAGGGCGAGGAAAGCGCCGATCAGGCTGACATAGGTAACCAATTGCAACTGCTTGGGCAGATCCAACTGGCTTGGGGTAGCGGCAGACACTGAGCGGCGCTCCGCCTGGAGCAGGTAGCGCCAGTTAAAGAAGAGACCGGCTGCCAGGGTTAGAAGGGTAAACAGGGTAAACCAGAAGGCGATAAAGGCCCCCATCGAGTCGTCGCGATAGAGGGTATTCTGGCCAACTAAAAATCCCAGCCAGAGCAGCAGAGCCGTTGCCCCCAGAACCGCCTGAAACCAGAACCCGAAGCGGCGCGTCAGGCGCAAGCGAGACTTCATGCGCTCGACAGCCGCCCGTACTGACGGCGACATAGGCTCGTTCATTGATCTCCCCCCGCTCTCTACGGACGAGCACCGACCTCCGCTTCCAGCCTACCGCTATCTTCCGTCCTCCGTCACATCCGGGCAAAAGCGCTGCAGGGGATCCAAGGGGGGGGTTAGGGTTTGGAGCTAGGGCTCACGCTGGGATCCCCGCTTTGCAGGCGCAGGATTTCGGCTTCGATGCGCTGTTGGAGGTCTCTGCCTTCTTCGGAGCGAATCAACAGGGTGATGCGGTTGTATTCGGGCACGGTCATGCCGTGGCGGGTGATGATCTCGGTGGCGGTGCGAATGAACTCCCGCCGGATTTGATCTTTGCTGGCCGGATCCGCGGTGGCCTGGGAGCGCTGCTGGGCCTCTTGTCGGTGGGGCTCCATCTCCAAAACGATGCGGGCATACTTGGCGACCTGTTCATCGGTCAAAACCAGAGAGGTAGCGGCGGTTTGGGCTACGGCAAGGGAAATGCTCAAGACAGGGATCCAGGTGCAGACCCAGATCAGGCCCACCAGCCCTTTTTGGGCCACGCTGGGCATCGAGAATGCCGTCCATCGTCTCCGACTTGCTTGACCTGACACCGCTGCTATCTCCCCACCCAATAACGAACTCTCTCTGTGGTTGCCGGCGCTTTTGGGAGCCCCCTTTCTTTTGGTGTAGCTTTCGCTGTTACCCAGATTCAACCCACTCCCAGCCAACCGTGCAGGCTCCGATGTTATCTAGTCTTCCCCAAAAGAAGCCAGGGATCCCCGACCGGCACCGGAGCTTGCTTTATCCATTTGACCCAAAAGCGGCCTTTAGGTTCCTGTTGCAGCCTGGAACCGCCCAGAAGGGAGGAGCCTCTGGGATAATGAGGATGAATTGCTGGTTGTTGCCCCTATGAACTTGGAACGTCGCCCGGTTTTCCCGTTCACCGCCATTGTCGGCCAAGAGGAGA
The DNA here is from genome assembly GCF_047502685.1 of Synechococcus sp. OH20. Classification (NCBI taxonomy): domain Bacteria; kingdom Bacillati; phylum Cyanobacteriota; class Cyanophyceae; order Synechococcales; family Synechococcaceae; genus Synechococcus; species Synechococcus sp. OH20. The sequence continues at coordinate 13,849 of NZ_JANSIQ010000039.1, forward strand.
TGAAATTGGCTCTGCTCCTCAACGTCATCGATCCCCGCATCGGCGGGGTGCTGATCATGGGGGATCGCGGCACGGGCAAATCCACCACCATCCGCGCCTTGGCAGATCTGCTGCCCCAGATCGAGGTTGTCAAAGGGGATCCCTTCAACAGCCACCCGCGGCAGCGGGATCTGATGAGCGACCAGGTGTGGGAACGCCTGCAGGCGGGAGAAACGCTGGAAGCCACCTGGATCCAGGTACCGATGGTGGATCTGCCCCTGGGAGCCACCGAAGACCGGGTCTGCGGCACCTTGGATATCGAGCGGGCTCTCTCCCAGGGGGTGAAGGCCTTTGAGCCGGGGCTCTTGGCCAAGGCCAACCGCGGCATCCTTTACGTAGACGAGGTGAACCTCCTGGACGACCACCTGGTAGACGTGTTGCTGGATGCGGCGGCCTCTGGCTGGAACACGGTGGAACGGGAGGGGATTTCCATTCGCCACCCGGCCCGCTTTGTCCTGGTGGGATCCGGCAACCCGGAGGAAGGAGAGCTACGGCCGCAACTGCTGGATCGCTTCGGTATGTTCGTGCGCATCGAAACGGTGCGGGATCCGGCCCTGCGAGTGCAGATTGTGGAGGAGCGCAGCCAGTTCGACGCCGATCCCCAGGCGTTCTTGGCCAAATACGCCGAGGCCCAGCAACACTTGCGGGAGCGCATTGAAAAGGCCCAGCACCTCTTGCCCACTGTGATGGTGGATCCTGACTTGCGCCTGAAGATCTCCGGCGTGTGTGCGGCTCTGGAGGTGGATGGGCTGCGGGGAGATATCGTCACCAACCGGGCGGCCAAGGCCCTGGCGGCTCTGGAGGGGCGCAGCGAGGTCACCATTGCCGATATTCGCCGGGTAATCAGCCTGTGTTTGCGCCACCGCCTGCGCAAGGATCCTCTGGAAACCATCGACTCCGGCTACAAGGTCGAGAAGGCCTTTAGCGAGGTGTTTCAGGTGAGCCTGGAGAGCGCTGCTTAGCCTCCCCCTCACCCCCAGCCCCTCTCCCAAAGGCGCCCAAGCGCTCCGCGCCGCTCACGCGACCACCCCCAGCCCCCTCACCCCCAGCCCCTCTCCCAAAGGGAGAGGGGAGCTAGGCGAGTAGGGTTTCTAGTTTGTCGGCGATGGCGGCAATCCAGGCTTGCTCCTGGCGGCTGAAACTGCGGGGGGTGTCGCTGCCCAAGATGAGGCATCCCTTCTGGCCGATGGGCTGGCAGAGAACCGCCTGGGATCCGGGGGGCAGCAGGCCCTCGAACTCGGCGCGGGCCGGGAACAGTTTCAAATCCACCAGATAGACGGGCCGCCCGGTCTGCAACACCCGCTGCAAGATGCTCTGGGGCCGGATGGAGGGCAACTGGCCGGGGCTGGCCAGGATCCCCCGCTGCAGTAGGGTGCGCCCCTCCACCCAGATCACTACCGTGCGGGCAGCAGTGGTGCTAAGGAGCGTGTGGGAGGCCCAGGCCAGCTCCAGTTTTTCGCTCTCGGAAAGGTCGGGGTGCCAATCGCAGCCTGAACTCCCCTGCAGGGGGGATGCCTGGGGGGGACGGGGCTGGATCTGCTGCCACAGCAGGCCGGTCAGGATCAAAATGGCGCTGAGGAGGATCCCCAAGGCATCAGAGCGGGACTGGCTGGCGAACAGTTCCGGCGTAAAAGCCAGTCGGTTAATAACCAAAAGGGCGCTGCCCAAAAGGCCGGTCACCAAAGGCAGATGCCTCAGCCAGCGGTTGGGATCCCGGGAAGCTGGAGTGGATTTAACCCTCAAAGCAGGCAGACGTATCTAAGAGTGCCCAGTAAACCCAGTCTAGAGCTATCCAAGGCGTTAGAGACGGCTCCAGATGCCGAGTCGCTCTTGGCGGGCTCTTTTTTGCAGGCCACCGAAGTAGCTGTCGTATTTAATGTTGTGGCTGTAGGGGATGATGCGGGCCAGGCCGTTGCGCACCAGCATGGCGTTCATCTGCTGGCCCTCCAGCCAGACGTAGGCCTCCACCAAGCCGGTGGCATCGACGTTGCGCAGCAGCTTGTCCCCTTCCAGCTTGACGGTGCGGCGCAGGATACGCTCCCGCATCAGCTCAATCGCCTGCTGGTAAAAGGGATCCTCCTCCGGGCTGAGGCCCTGGATCCCGGCCAAGCGGATCAGGCGCAGTTTCTGTTCCCCTTCGATCTGCACCACCAGCGTGTCACCATTGACTACGCCCACCACCACTGCCTCGGGGTAGCGATCGAAATAGTGGTTGTCGAAGTAGAAGAGTGTGTCGGGCACGACCCGCCGCTCCCCCAACCCGTGGCCGGGAAAGGCGGGCAGGGCCAGGAGCCATCCCAACACCGCCGAGCCAAAAGCAATACGCCGGAACATGTCTTTCCCCCTTGCGGATACCGGCCCCCTTCCCCCAGGGAGCCTTTACCGGCAACACCTAAGGCGTAATGGTAGCGGCAACTGCCTGGAAGACAACCCCTTACCAGGGATCCGATGGCCGGTTTTGGCGATGGGGATCCCTTTATGGATGAGGGTTTTGGGCGAGAAACTCCCGATCCAGGGGCAGAGGGGCAACCGGCTGGGTGAGAGTAAACTGGCCGCTGACAATCCACTGTTTGAGGATCTCGGCAACTTGCATTGAGCGGCGCAGGCTGGCCAGAGGAGCAGTGCGCACCTTGCGGCCGTTGAGGACAATGTAGCCGGATTTGAGCTGGGCATAGCTCACCAGGCCAAAGGTGGGCCGCACCCGCCGGGGAATGGAAAAGTCGATCACCGGCGCCACCAGTTCCTCATCCCGGACAGCAATGGGCTCCAGATCGGCAGGGGAGAGGATGGGGATGGGGATCCCGACCCCCAACATCAGGCTGGGGCCGTAGTTGCGGAAGTAGCAGCCTCGCACCCATTCCGCTTGCATCTGTTTGGCGTCGCCAATGAGGGCCAAGGTGGCCGCCGGGCCGATGGGGGTATGGTTGGGCAGCCGCTTTTGCCGCGGGAAGTGTTGGGTGCCTTCCCAGGCGATGTAGCCGCTGCCGCCCCCCAGAAAGATGCGGCTGCCGATCCCCACCCGGCGCAGGAGGGGGTCGTTGAGGAGGGGGGAGAGCTCGCCTGGGTTGGAATAGACGGCATTGCCCAGGTGCGGCTCCAGCAGGCCCAAATAGGTGTACAAGGGCCGATCCCCGCCGTTGACGCCGACAATGAAGTTTTGGTAGGCGTTGCGGGGGTTGAACAAGTAGAACTGGTTAAGCTGATCCCGTGTCAGGGTGGACTCGTAGTCGGCGCGGGGATAGCAATCGGTTACCTGGCCAACAGCCCGCAGGTGCACCCGCTTGCCGGCCACCAGATCGGCGATAACATGGCCGCCCCCATAGGGGTGCTCGGCTTGCTCACTGGGCTGGGCCGCCCCGATGTAGAGATCCACGGCGCCAAACCCGGCATAGGCGGGCACCCCGTTCAACCAGGCTTGGCGAATCTTAATGGGCGGATCCGTATGGCCCAGGTTGAGGATTGCCCCTGACGACTCCATTGGCTCAAAGGTGCCCGTGGTTACTACGTCCACCTGCTCAAAAGCCTGCTCAATGCCCAGGGTGGCCAGCTTGGCCTTGGCCTCTAGGGCCGTCCACACCCGCGCCTGGCCTTTGGCAATGCGTTGGTTAATCTGGTCTAGAGTTCTGTCCATGGAGTGCAAGAGGCAGTCCGCGTCCTTTGAGGCAGTGTTCCCGAATGGCTGATCAATGGCTGTATGAATAGCTTAGATGGCTGGGGAGGGCTCAGGAAGGTAAGCCGCTGGCTGGGGCAGTACGGGCCGCTGCTGCCGGCTCTGAGCCTGGTAGGTCTGATCTACGGCGGTGGGCTGCTGCTGGCCCTGGCCCAGAGTGTGGGCCTCTACGGCTTGGGGAGGACGGGGTTGAGCCTGCAGGGATACGGGGAGCTCCTGGGAGATGCCGAGGTGTGGGGATCCCTGCTGCTGAGTCTGGGGCTTGCTTTGCTGGCGACCGGGTTGGCGCTGGTTTTGGGGTTGGGATCGGCGCTGTTGTTGCGGGGGCTAGGGGGGTGGGCCATCTGGCTGGCCCAGTTGACGTTGCCGGTTCCCCATTTGGTGGGGGCGGCGGGAATGTGGCTGTTGTTGGCTCCCAGCGGTTGGCTGGCGCGGCTGGCCTTCCAACTGGGGTGGATTGCCTCGGATCAGGATTTCCCGCTCTGGGTGAACGACCGCGGCTACGTGGGGGTGTTGCTCTACTGGCTCTGGAAGGAGATCCCGTTTGCCGCTCTGGTGGCGCTGACGCTGCTACGGGGAATGGGATCCGAGCTGGAGCAGCAGGCGCGCCTGTTGGGGGCCTCTGCCGAGCAAGCGTTTTGGCAGGTAACGCTGCCCTTGCTCAGGCCGGGGCTGCTGGCCACCGGGATCCTCATCTTTGGTTTTGTCTTCAGCGCTTTTGAGATCCCGCTGCTTTTGGGGCCCACCTACCCCCGCACCTTGCCGGTGCTGATCTACCAGCGTTTTACCCATATCAATTTGGAGCAGCGGCAGCAGGCGGTGGCGTTGGGGGTGATCCTGCTGGCCATCTCGGCCGCGGTGGTCAGCCTGATGGCGGGGCTGTTTGCGGCCAGGGGAGCCTTCTTGCAGCCGCCGGGGAGAAAGCCGTGAAAGGACGCCGCGCCTGCAGCCTCTCTGGATGGATGGAGGGATCCCTGCTCCGCTTGGGGGTGGTTGGGGTGACCTTCCTTTGGGCCTTGCCCTTTGGAGTGCTGGGCCTCTGGGCTTTTACGCGGGCCTGGTTTTTCCCCGATGCCCTGCCGCAGGCGTGGAGCCTAGCCGGCTGGCAGGAGTTCCTAGAGCGGGGATCTCAGCTCAGGGCAGCCTTTGGCCAGAGCTTACAAATTGCCCTGCTCACCACTCTGCTGGCCCTAGGGGTGGGGATCCCGGCGGGACGAGTTTTGGGCACCCGCCCGCTGCCTGCTTGGCTGCGCCTGCTCTTGCTGTTACCGGTCATCACCTCTCCTCTGGCTGTGCTGATGGGGATCCAAGGGGTGCTGATCCGCCTGCGCCTGGAAGGCACCCTGTTGGGGGTGGTTTTGGTGCATCTGATCCCGACCATCCCCTACATGGCTTTGGTGATGGGCAGTGTGTTTGCCCGCTTCGACCGCAGCTACGAGGCCCAGGCCCGCTGTTTGGGGGCGGATCCCTGGCAGGTGTGGTGGCAGGTAACGTTGCCCCTCGTGGCCCCTGGAGCAGCTATTGGGGCAGCCTTTGCCTTTTTGATCTCTTGGAACGAATTTTTGCTCACCTTTTTCGTCGGCGGTGGGCGGGTGCTCACCCTGCCGATGTTGCTCTACAGCCTCTTGCAGGGGGGGAACCACACCTCGATGGCCGTGGTGGCCCTCCTGTCGGTGCTGCCGGGATGGCTGGCCCTGTTGGCAGCCAGTTTCTGTTTGGGACAAGCGGTCGGACTGGCGCCCACCGCGATCCCAGAGGAAGGGAATTAGTATCCTTTCAAGGCCAAGTTAGGAGTTTGCAGAGCGGCTTCCACCCGCTGCACCTGGGTTTTGAAGCTGCCGTCCTGCTCCAGCCATATCTGCCTCAAAGCCGGGGGGATCACGTCCAGGCCAAACCGAGGGCTCTTGGGGCGAAATTGCACGCAGGTGGAAGGACAGGCCAAGTAATCGACCCCCTGCCGGCGGCGGTGCAGGTCTTGGTGGATGTGGCCGAAGAGCACCAGGCGAATGTGGTCGAACTCGTCCAAAACCCCAAACAGCCGCTCCGGCTGCTGCAGGGCACTTTGGTCCAGCCAGGGAGAATCCACCGAAAAAGGAGGATGGTGCAAGGCCAGCAAAACATGGTGTTGGGCGGCTTTGCTCCGCTGCAATTCTTGTTTCAGCCACAGCAAAGTGCGCTCCGTCAGGTAGCCGCTGTCTTTGCCCGGCACTAGAGAGTTCAATAGAATCAAGCTCCAGTTCTCTCGACTGAAGCTTTTCTCCCCGTGTACCCGCTCGGCGCGGAGCTCTGAGTTCATGTTATGAAGGCGATCGTGGTTCCCCGCCAGCCAATAGGTGTCGATGGGAAGAGCTTGCAGATGCTCTCGCAAACGGGCGTAGGCGGCGGCGCTGCCATCTTGGGCGAGATCCCCGGTGAGCAGCAGCACATCCGGCAAGGGATCCAAGGCGGCAATGGCCTTTTGCACCTGCAGAAAAGAGGTCTCTGTGTCCACCCCCAGCAGCCGCTGGTGTGGCTTGGCAAACAGATGCAGGTCGCTGATCTGAACCACGTAAACAGTCATGGAAGCGGCTGGAGAGGCGGGATCCCCTCTATAAAAAACACCACCGTTTTAGCACCGGATTCCCGGCTGGGATCGGCAGGCAACTCCATCTGGAAGGCCCAGCTTTAACTTGCCCAAGTCCGCCCCGTCCTCTTCATGAGAAAATCCTCAAGAAAAAGCTTCAGGAAACATTCAGAGAACGGCCCACATTCCTAAAAGCGGCTTGCACCTGCGGCCAGCGGGATTCTTGGGTGGAGGCCGTCAGAGTATAAAGGCGATGGTGGCGCACGGTTACCGTCACCACTTCATGGCGAAGCTGGGATCCCATGTCGGTTTGGTATTCAAACAGGTAGTAGGGCTGACCTTGCCGCTCAAAGGCTTCGGCAGCCAACAGCTTGGCGGAGCGACCGGATCCCTCAGGAGCGATGATCTTCTCTGCCACCAACTGCCCCACCTCGTCCGGGCCACCCAGGTCGGCGATCGTCTCTCCCTTATCAAAGGGGGCGATCATCAAGCTGACATTCTCCGTCTCGTACACCAGGTCGCGCAGCAGCACCGTCGGCCCTTTCCCCGGCCCGAGCTTGAGCGCCACCATACCGTTGGGATAGGCAAAGGCAAAGGCCCCGCTGGGATCCCTGTAGGCCCGCAGGTTGGAGCCTGCAGAGCAGGCACTGGTCAAAAGGCTGAGGCAGACACAGAGCAGCAATAACGCTCTGGACAGCCGTAGAACCAATCGGGCAGAATGCCCGCCCTGTGCTGCTGACATCGCTGGGATCCTCCCCTCAGATGGGTTACCTATCCTTATCATCCTAGTACGAGCGCATCAGCGCTAGCCCGTTGACCCTCAATGGCAAGGCTCCCCCTTGTACAGCACGGCTACCGCATGGGCTCAGACGGAGATGTTCGGCCCAGTTGCCGAGGAACCCGGAAACAGGGGATCCCCAGAATGGGAAGCTGCTGCCGCTATTGAGGGAGCCGCTTCTCGAAGTCCAAATCTGGCAGCGGCAGGTTGGCCGGCGCGCCCCCCTGGCCCGTCAGCATCGCCAAGCGGCGAGAGATCTCATCGTCCATGGCCATCTCGTCCAGTTGAGCGGCAATTTGCTCGCTGCGATCTTCCGAAAGCTCGCTCAGGGCGCGGGCCTTGAGCTGGCGAGCCTGGACAGCGTTTTTGGCTGCCTCAAATTGCGACTTGGCTGAGTCGATGTTGTAGGAATTGTTGACACGGGTCATCTGCTCGAGAGCTTGGTTCACCTCGTTGATGTCTTTGAGGTTGCTCAGCTCGCTCTTGTAGGCGGCCAGTCGCTCCTTTTCGCGGGCCAGCTTCTGCTTGGCCGCGTTGACATAGCGCTCGGCAGTTTCCACATTCTCTTTGAGGGGGCCGAGAATGGCCTCAATTTGCAGCGCTTGGGACATAGCCAAGCGGGCCGCCTCTTGATCGCCCCGTTGGGCGGCCAGGCGAGCTTTGTTCTCCAGAGCCTGGTACTCCCGCACCTTTTGCATGTACTTCTGCTCGGCCCGCTGATAGGCAGCCACTTGGGTGGCAACGGCTTCGGTGAGACGCTGAACCGTTTCCTGCATGGTGCGCAGGGATTCTTCCGCCACCATCACTGCCCCTGTGCCCCCTTTGTCCACGGGGAGCCCCCACAGCCAGTTCCAAGTTCCGACGATGACGCTGCCGGCCCGTTGCCCGAAAATGCCGTAGATGATCTTGCGTGCACCCATGACCTGACCCTCCTGTTTGCTCTTGCCTCTACTGTATTTAACTTTCTCCGCAACTGACAGATCTTCTAGGGATCCGGCAAGTGGACAAATTCAAACCCCCGCTCCTTCAAAGCCGGGATCAACTGCCGCGCCACCTCAGCCACTTGGGATCCCCCCTGAACGCCATCGTGCAGCACGATCAAGGAGCCAGGCTGTACCTGGGCCAGCACCCGCTCCACCACCACCGCTACCGGTGGAGTCAGCCAATCCTCGGGTACCACGCTCCACATCACCGGACAAAAGCCCCAACGGCGCAAATCCACAAGCGTCTGCGGCCAAAACAAGCCATTGGGCGGGCGCACAGCCCGATAATCGCCAGGGATCCCGCCACAGGCAGCCACCAGGGCAGCTTGGCTGCGCTTCAGGCTCCGCCGCAGTTCGTCGGGGGCAAGCTGGGTAAAAGAGCGATGCTGCCAGCCGTGAAGGCCAATGCGGTGACCTTGCTGGCGGATCTGACGGGCTAGGTGGGGCCAGCGCTGCACCCGTTCTCCCAGGACAAAAAACGTGGCCGGCACCTGAAAATCCAGCAAAACCCGCAACAGAGCCGGGGTGTACTCGGGGTGAGGGCCATCGTCAAACGTGAGGGCCACCCGCCGAGCATGGGGATCTGCCGGCAGCTCCCACAGGCCCTCGGGAAAGAGGATCTTGAGGCCCCAATGCAGGGGTGGGTAGAAGAATGAGGGCAAGATTTGCCGAGAAGAAAAGAGCATTTCCGTTAGCCTGGCAAGTCTACAGATAGCTTGAGCCTAGAGCCAGTTCCCGGCAGCGTTGAGCGAGCAGTTGAAGCAACCCATTCAGCTAGAAACCGCAGAAGCCCCGCGCTCTGGCGTAGCCGGTCGCGAAGCGGGACGGAGTCCTTGCGTCGGGAGGAATGCGAGAAGCCGGACAACAATGTAGTTTACGTGTGACCGCCCACAGCAATCCAGTCGCAGCTTCTTCCAGCGTTAGCAATATAGGTCCATCTCTAGATCCATCTCTTGCGTAGGAAGGATCCCGCTTGGCTGAGGTTCACCTCATCAACTGCTGGGAAGCCAAGAGCCGGCACTAGGGCAAACTGGATCTATCTGGCCGTGCTGTCGCTATCTGGATCCCTTGCGGATCCCAACGAAGCAGTAAAATTGAGGTCAGGCTGACCGTAGAGGTGTCGAGTTGGCTGCCAAAGCCTGGAAACTGTTTTGAAAGCGAGGAAAACGCCGTGGAGCTAGCTGAGATTGAGGAGTTGATGAACAAAGCTGTGCAAGCCACACAGCGCTCCTTTAATACGGTACGCACCGGGCGGGCCAATGCCAGCCTGCTGGATCGCGTGCAGGTGGAGTACTACGGCGTGCCCACTCCCCTGAAGGCCTTGGCCAGCCTTACCACGCCAGACTCCAGCACTCTCTTGATCCAGCCCTTTGATCCCTCGACCTTGGCGGCCATTGAGCGGGCTATTGTCGCCTCTGACCTGGGCTTAACCCCCAGCAACGACGGTAAGGTGGTGCGCCTCAACATTCCCCCTCTGACGGAAGAACGCCGCAAAGAGCTGAGCAAACAGGTGGCCAAACTGGCCGAAGAGGGTCGGGTCTCGATCCGCAACATCCGGCGGGATGGCATCGACTCGGTGCGCAAGCGGGAGAAAAACGGCGAGCTGTCGGAAGATGAATCCAAAAGCTTGCAAGAGGATATCCAGAAACTGACCGACCGCTACATCAAGAAAATCGATGAGCTGCTGGCAGAAAAAGAAAAGGAACTGACCACTCTTTAAGGCTTTGTCCTTGAAGCACCCCTGCCAATTCATTTTTGGCCCACAGCAGTCAAGCGGCAGTTCTCTCCCTGTGGCCGGGATCCCAGGTTGGGCCAGGATGGAAGGAAGAAGGCGGCGGGCATAGCTGTCCATGGATCTAATCCTGTGCCATCAAGCGGCGGACTTCGACACCTTGGGGGCAGCGGTGGGGGCAGCGCGCCTGTACCCGGGAGCCCGCATTGCCTTGACCGGGGGATCCCTGCCGGGGGTACAGGAGTTTTTGGCCCTGTACCGGGATGAATTTCCCCTCATCGAGCTGCGTTCGGTGGATCCCCGCCAGGTGCAGCGGTGGATTGTGGTGGATTGCCACGATCCGGATCGCCTGGGCAAGGCCGCCGCTTGGGTGAATGTCCCCGGCGCGCAGATTGAGATTTTCGACCACCACCTCCAGGATCCGGAAACCCCGACAGATTGCTTTTGGCCGCAGCAGCAGGTTACCTGCCATATCGAGGCTGTGGGATCCACCTGTACATTGCTGGTGGAGCGGCTGCAGGCTGCCGGGATCCCCCTCAGCCCTTTTGAGCGGCTGGCGCTGGCCTTGGGCATCCACATGGACACCGGATCCCTGACTTTCCCGGAAACCACCGCCCGCGATGCTGCCGCCCTGAGCTGGCTGTTGCAGCAGGGGGTAAACCTGGTCTTGTTGCGGCGCTTTTTGGGGGATGGCCTCACCCCCCAGATGCGCGAACTGCTCAGCCAGGGGCTGGCCCAGATGCAGGTAGAGCAGGTGGGGGAGTATCGCCTGGGAACGTGGCTGCTGGAGCTGCCGGAGTTTGTGCCCGGCTTGGCCGGCTTGGTGATGCGGCTGATGGATCTGACGGGGGTGGACGTGCTGCTCTTGGTGGCGCGGCAGGGGGAGCGGCTGAGCCTGATCGGGCGGGCACGGCAGGAGTTTGCCCGCCTGAGCCAGGTGATGGCCCTCTACGGTGGCGGCGGCCACGACTGTGCAGCGGCGGCCACGCTGAAAGCCAGCCCCGACCAGCCTTTGCCCGACCCGGCCCAAGTCCTGGCGGCCCTCAGCCAGGCGGTCAAAGCGCGGATCCCACCCCCGGTGACGGCCAAAGACTTGATGTCGGCCCCGGTGCGCACCATCCGACCGGAGATCACCATCGACGAGGCGCAGCGGGTGCTGTTGCGCTATGGCCATTCTGGCCTGGTGGTGGTGGATGCCCAAGGCCGCTTGGTGGGGGTGATCTCGCGGCGGGATATCGATATCGCCCTGCACCACGGGTTTGGCCATGCCCCTGTCAAGGGCTACATGACCACCGACGTCAAGACGCTCTCCCCCGACACGCCGCTGGCGGAGATCCAGCGGTTGATGGTGCAGTGGGATATTGGCCGCCTGCCCGTGCTCCAGGATGACCAGTTGGTGGGCATCGTGACCCGCACCGACGTGTTGCGGCATCTACACGAGCTGCCGGCCCTCTCGCCGCAGTTGGCTTCCCCTGCCCTTTCCTGCCCTCTGGATCTCACCTTCGCGGCTCTGTCGGAACGGCATCGACAGTTGCTGGAGCAGGCCGCCCGCATCGCCGATGAAAAGGGCCTGAGGGTGTATCTGGTCGGGGGAACGGTACGAGATCTGTTGCTGCACCGGTGGGGGCGCCCGCCCTCACCCAACCTGGAGCGGCTGGATCTGGACTTGGTGGTGGATGGGCCTTACCCCTTGGCTATCGCCGGGACAGATCCCCCAGGCTGGGGCTTGATTTTGGGACAAGCGCTCAAACAGCACTTCCCAGAAGCGCGGCTGGAGATCCACGGCAAATTCCAAACGGCGGCTTTGATCTGGCCAGGCGGCTTTTGTGTGGATATCGCCAGTGCCCGCACCGAGTTTTACCCCTACCCGGCCTCGCCCCCCGAAGTGGCCATGGGATCCATCCAACAAGATCTCTACCGGCGGGATTTTTCCATCAACGCCCTGGCCCTGCGCCTCAACGGCCCCCAGCGGGGACAGGTGCTGGATTTTTTCGGCGGACAAGCGGATCTGCAGCAGGGGATCATCCGCGCCCTGCACCCCAACAGCTTCATCGAGGATCCCACCCGCATCTATCGAGCAGTGCGCTTTGCGGTGCGCCTGGGCTTTAGCTTGGACTCGACCACAGAAAAATGGATCCGCGCTGCCGTGGCCAGTGGCCTGCACGATGCTGTCGGCGGGGATCGCCTCAAGCAAGAGCTGGCCTACATTTTCCAATCCCGCGATTGGCCGCAGGCTTTTGAGCGGCTGGCGGAATGGGGAGCCTTGCGCTGTATTCACCCCGACCTGGAGTGGGATCCCTCCCTGTGTCGGCGGTTGCAGCGGGTGGGCCGCTGGGCCCATCACTTTCGCCGCCGCTATCCCGAGCTGGGCTCCCAGGAGATCTGGCAACTGCGCCTCGAGGCTCTCCTCCTCACACTGCCCCAAGCGCCCCAGGTAGCCAACCAGCTCCACCTCACCCAAGCGGGCGTCGAACGCCTCAGCCAGTTCCCCCACTACCAAACCCTGCTGGCCCAACTGAATTCTGGATCCCTGTCTCCTGCCCAGGTGGTGCAACGGCTGCAGGGGCTGCGGATCCCGGCGGTGATTTTGTTGGCCAGCCTTGCCGACAAACCGGCCCGGCGACTGATCTGGCGCTACTTGCAGGAGTGGCACTGGGTCAAGCCGCTCCTCAACGGCCATGACCTGCGTCGTCTGGGCTATAGGCCAGGTCGCTCTTTCCAGGCGATCTTGGAGCAACTGCGTTGTCTCACCCTCAACGGCGAACTCACCACCCCGGCAGAAGCCGAAGCCTGGCTACAAGAACACTTTCCCTTGCCGCCAGCTCAACCCAGGGAGGAGCCCCATCAATCGAAATAGAAGAGAGTTACCAACTTGTGTTGCTCCTCGGCGTGCTTACAGGCATCCAGGAGCGTGACGCTGTCGTGAAAGACAAAGCAGATCAACTGCTGACACTTGCTGATGATCTCCAGATTGCACAGGCGGCTGGCTTCTGCCAGGGGAAGATGGTCATTTTCGGGGTGCTCTACCAAATGCAGCACCTGCTCCAGGCTGGCCCGCGACTCTGCCGGCTGTCGCTCCAGGCTTTGCGGCAAGATCACCGTCAGCGATTTCATGTCCGCCCGCATCGCCCCCCGAATCACGGCCAGGTTGGTGCCAATGGCCCCAGAGGTGAGGATCTGGTTGCCGGTGAGGGCCAAAGCATAGCTGAGGGTCTCGATGAGGTACTGGTGGGTGATGGGCACGTGACGACTGCCCAGGATTGCCACTCGTTTCGGCCCAACTTGCTGAATCGCGGCCAGCTCCTGCAAAAAGGTGTCAACGCTGGTGGGAAGATCAATAGACTGGGTCAACGGGATCCCTCGGCAAACTTTCAAGATCTTGGCTAGGCTATGCTAGCCCAATTTTTCGCCTTGGGATCCGGCCTTATTGGGTCGCGGCCTCTACCAGCGCAGCAGCGCGGCTGCTCCTTGGAATTCGTGGAGCAAGCGGTCTTCGGCCTCGCCACGGACAAACTCCAGCTTGGCGCCAAAATCGCGGGCCAGCACCCAGACCTGATCCCGCAGCGCCACCGGTTGCGGCTCTGGGCAGAGGAGCCGGGCCATCTCCTGGGTTCCCCCCACCGAGCCGTCTGGGCAGCGCCAGATGGTAGTCTCCAACCTCCAGGGCAGGACGAGAATTTCCACCCGACCCAGTTGGAGAGCGTCCAGCACCGCGTCCACGCCCCAAGCGCCGGGCTGCTCCCGAATCCGCTCCAACAAGACCAGTTCCCCTCGGCGCTCGGCGGCCTCCAGGACGGGCACCACTCGGTCGAGGATGTCTTGCGGCGTCGGTGCGTGGAGGTTGGCGGGGTGCCCCACCCGGGCGACGACGCGGTTGCGCAAGCCGCGGTTGAGGTAGCCCTCAAAGTGAGATACCTGCCAGGCTTCCCCCATGAGCACCAGCCGCTCAATGCCCAGCCGATCCACCGCTTTGTCGAGGGCCTGGGCCAGGCGCTGGTAGAGCTTGTGCATCCAGAGGCTGACCTTGGCCGCCTCGCGCTCCTTGGGGGAGAGTTTGTCGAAGGTGCCGCCGCTGCGGGCCCGACGCTCGGCAACGGCATTTTCGATGCGGCCGGCCAGATCCCGGAGTTCCTGCCACTCGTCGGCGCCGATGTTGGCAAAGATTTCGGTATCCTCCCGCAGTTCTCCCAGAAAGAGCTCGTAGAAGTGCCACCTGGCTCCGGACAGGTGCAACACCCCGGCCCGCTCATATTCATCGAAGGCGAAAATCAAAGGGGTCAAGTACGGCTCACCCCAGCGGGCTTCTACCCGCCCGTGGGCCAGATCCACTACGGGCAGCTCCACCTGCAGGTCAATTCGACGCAGCACTAGCTTGCCATCAGCGTTGCGGCTGGCAAAAAGAACTAAGGTGCGGGCGGAAGGGCGCTCCTGTTCCAGCAGGGCAAGGATTTGCTCGTAGAGAGAAGGATCCCGCTTGCCCTCCCGGAACTCCGGCAGCTCTTTGATAGCGTTCTTGATGCGTCCTACCCAGGCAAGGCGGGCATTTTCGGGACGGGCAGGGTTGATGTCGGCGTATAACGAGAGCACCGGCGTGCTGCTGTCGCCAAAGGCAGCTTGTAAATCCTGGATCAGGGTGTTGAGCTCTTCCATGGTTTGGAAAAGGGACTTCACTACAAGATATCTAAAGCAAGATATCTAAAGTAGGAGATGCAACAGCAGATCTATCAAGGGATCCCACGCAGGATGGAGCTCAGTTGAGCTAGGCTTGAGGAGAAGATCCTGCCTGGATTTGGATAGTGTAGCTCATGTGGCTGTGAACACCCCTGCCCAGCCAATGGCCGTAGATAGGAGCGGCACCTCGGGGGTAGGCACTGGCCGCCAAAGCCACGTGGCCATCGGCCACGGCCAGCCCTTGGGTGGGATCGAACCCCCGCCAACCGGCCCCCGGCAGATACACCTCTGCCCAGGCGTGCAGGTGGCGCTCTGCTGGCTCTTTGCTGGCTGTGCCCTGGAGTTCGGGGTTCTCTTGCAACGGCGGGCTGACCTGGTAGCCGCTGACAAACCGTGCCGCCAGACCTACTGCCCGACAGCCCTCCATAAACACCAGCGTCAGGTCACGGCAGGAGCCGGTTTTGCGCTGCCACGTCAAGCCGGCGGGCCAAGGATCCCCCTTTTCCCGCAAGATGTGGCGGCACTCGGAGTAGATGCGTTGGTTAAGCGCCGGCAAAAAAGCCGTCGTCTCCCCCTGCACCTGATCCCAGAGCTCCCAGGCCAGGCTTTGGATGCCGGCATCTGCCGGGGTTGCCAGATAGGGCTGCAGTTGGGCCGCCAGCGTGCTGGGGTAGTTGATGGGAAGGTGGGTGGCCCAATCGCAGAGCAGATAGTCAAAGGGGTTGCGCCGCAGGGTGACCACGGTGGACTGGGTTTGGATGCGCAGATGTTCGGTGGGATCCCCAAACCAGAGCTGAACCGCCGCGTTGCCATCCAGATCCACCAGCTCCGATTGGCCTGCCGGGCGGGGATCCACCTGCAGATCAAAGGCCAAGAGGGCTTGGATCCCGTTGCAACGGGGTCGCAAGCGCACAGTGTGGGGCTCCAGTTGCACCGGACAACTGTAGCGGTATTCGATGAAATGGCGGATTTGAATTTGCACGGTTCGGTGAATGGATACTCCTCAGAGCCGGCCCAACCCCAGACGAACTAGGGATGGTCTTGCTTGGCCTGTTGCCAGAGAACTTCCAATTCCTGGAGACTGCGTCCTTTGAGCATGGAGCCTTTGCCATCGCCGGGCATGGATCCTGTCGGCTCCTGGGCCAGCTCTTCCATGCGCAAAAAACGACGGGCAAAACGCAGGTTGGTCTGAGCCAGCGCTTGGGCAGCATCCAAGCCATAGCAACGGCCCAAGTCGACCAGAGCAAACAGCAGATCCCCCAACTCGGCTGCCTGTCGGGCCGGATCGGGGGGATCCCTTTCCAATTCTTGGCGCAGCTCGGCTTCTTCCTCGCGGATCTTGGCCCAGATCCCCTTCACCGTTGGCCACTCAAATCCCGCTCCCACCAACTTTTGGGAGATCTTCAGAGCAGCCATCAGGGGGGGCAAACTTTGAGCATAGTGGAGCAGCTTTTGACCAAGGCTTTGATCCGGTTGCTCCTCTTGCTTGATCTGCTCCCAAGAGCGGTGCAGCTCGGCCAGGTCTGCCGGCACAGCCTCCCCAAATACGTGGGGGTGACGACGGATCAGCTTATCGGCAATCCGCGCCGCCACAGCTTCCAGATCAAAGTGGTTCTGCTCGGCAAAGATCTGCGACTGCAGCACCACCTGCAACAACAAATCCCCCAGCTCATCGGCAATCGCTGCCGGATCCCCGCCGCGAATGGCCGCTACCGCCTCATACGCCTCTTCGAGAATGTAGGGAGTAAGAGACTCTGGAGTTTGGGCCCGATCCCAAGGGCAGCCGTCGGGAGCACGCAACCGAGCCACAATCGCCGCCAAACGACTCAGGTGCAGAGTAGAGGCGGGACGCTCCAGATAAAGGTGGGCAAAATGGCCCGTTGTCTGCGGATCCCAGCTTTGAAGCGTCAAGGGGCCGGCCACCACCTCCAAGCCTTCTGCCAGCAGCGTAACAGACTGGACAGGGGCACAGACCTGTTGCAGAAAACGGCGCAACTCCCCCAGATCCTTTCCCCCACAGCTTTTCAGCAGCAGGGATCCCTGCTCCACAGTAGACCACCGAGCCAGCGCCTGTTGCCAGTCGGGCTGAAGACTATCCAGCGTTTGCAGCATGGTCAAAAGGGTAGGTGCGGCCCAAATCCAAAAGGCGGCTGAGCTGCTCTAGATCGATGAAACTCAACTCCAAAAGAATCATCAGCAACGGCCCTTGCTGGCGATGCTGCAGCTTTTTGGCCAAACTCAGTTGAGAACGGTCGATAATACCCGTTTCCAACAGATATTCCTCAAGGGCTGGGGGGGGAATCGGATCTAGCATGGTCGTTTCGCGGCGCTGAAGAAGGACGACTGTGAAAACTGAGAAGATAGTCAACCAATGTAACTATTCTTAACACTCCTATAGGATTTCGGCAAAGATCTGGCCAGCGAGTGGGCCAAAGGCCGGTTTGCCAAGCCCTGCGCCCACAGCTCCACAGCGAGAAAACCCCTAGATTACTCGGGTAAATGAGGTTTTCGTATCCAAAGATACAAAAAACAGTTGGAAGAGGTCATGGTATGATAGCAGACTCACGAACAGTTGGCAGCATCTCAAAAGGCTGGCTAGCTTTTCCTCTTGGGAAAAACCAGGGAGCTTGAGCAAGATGTTACCTTTTTATCCTGGCAACTTCGGTACTTAAGATAAAAATCTTACAACAATGGCTCAGGGATCCAGTGGGTTCTGGGCTCCGCCCTGTTGTTTGGGTTGGGTCAGGTTTCGGGCCTGCATCGCCCTGGGTCTCGGCTAAGCTAGAGATGGTTGCAGCATGAACTCTCCCTATGTCTGAAGCTCAGGGGTTACTGCCGGTGGGGGCGACGGTTCAGGTGGTGGAGATACCGCCCTATCTAAAGACGGCTGACCCGATGCCGATGTTGCGCCCGGCCCATTTGATCCGCTTGCACGAACAAGGGGTGATCCTGCAGCGGCGGCTGTTGGGCACCTATTGTGTGCAATTTGCCAATGGCGTCTTTCTCATCGACGGGAAATATATTGCCCCGGTGGGATCCCTGTCTTAACGGGCCCATCTCTCTTCCAAGGCAGCTCGATGGGTTTTTGGGATCGGACAGCTTGCTGCAGAATTGAGTTTTCACCTTACCGGCGGACTTTCGCGGTAGATTAAAGTGTGCCAATTGAGGTTGGATCAAGGTTTGGCTTATCCGCTGGGATCCGCCTTAACTGGCAGCAATTGGTTCTTCTGCTTCTGTTGCCCTCCATCCCACAAGACCAGCGCTGCTTATGCCCAGAGTTATCGTTACAGATCCCATCGATCAGGCGGGGATCGATATCCTCTCTCAAGTGGCTCAGGTGGATGTGCAAACCCAGCTCACCCCAGAGCAGTTGATCGCGGTTATCCCCAGCTACGATGCCATCATGGTGCGCTCCGGCACACGGGTCACCCGCGAGGTGATCGAGGCGGGGACGAACTTGAAAATCATCGGGCGGGCGGGTGTTGGAGTCGATAACATCGATGTGCCTGCCGCAACCAAAGCCGGGATCCTGGTGGTCAACTCGCCCGAGGGCAACACCATTGCCGCTGCCGAGCACGCCATTGCTTTAATGATGGCCCTCTCGCGCCACATACCGGATGCCAATGCCTCTCTGAAAGCGGGCCAATGGAATCGGCAGGAGTTTGTCGGCGTAGAAGTCTACAAAAAAACCCTGGGGATTGTGGGATTGGGGCGAATTGGCTCCCACGTGGCCCAGATTGCCAAGGCGATGGGGATGAAGCTGCTGGCCTACGACCCCTACCTCTCCATGGAGCGGGCAGAGCAACTGGGGGTGCGCCTGGTGGACTTCACGACTTTGGTACAGGAATCGGACTACATCACTCTGCACATTCCCAAAACGCCTGAAACCACCAACCTGTTCAACGCCGAAACCTTCCGTATGATGAAGCCGACTGCTCGCCTAATTAACTGTGCCCGTGGCGGCTTGGTGGATGAACAGGCGCTGTACGAAGCCCTGAAATCCGGCCAAATTGCCGGAGCCGCTTTGGATGTCTTTGCCAACGAGCCGCTGAAGGACTCTCCGCTGTTTTCTTTGGGCAAGGAAGTCCTGCTCACCCCCCACCTAGGGGCCTCCACTGAAGAAGCCCAGGTGAATGTGGCTATCGACGTGGCCGAGCAGATCCGCGATGTGTTGTTGGGGCTGCCGGCCCGCTCTGCCGTGAATATCCCCGGCTTACAGGCAGAGGTGTTGCAAAACCTGAGACCCTACCTGGACTTGGCCGAAACCTTGGGCAACTTGGTTGGCCAGTTGGCTGGGGATCGCGTCAACCAGTTGGAGATCCGCCTGCAGGGAGATCTGGCGGAAAAAGATGGGCAGCCGATCGTCATTGCCGCCCTCAAAGGGCTTTTGACGCTGGCGCTGCGGGAACGGGTCAACTACGTCAACGCCTCCATCGAGGCCAAAGAACGGGGCATTCGGGTGGTGGAAACTCGAGATCCCTCCTTGAAAGATTATTCGGGATCCCTGACGTTGATTGCCCATGGCCCCAATGGGATCCGCTCCGTTTCGGGGGCGTTGATCGGGGAGCGAGAGGTGCGGATTACCCAGATTGACGAGTTCCCGGTGAATGTGCCCCCTTCCGCCAACATGCTGATGACCCTGCACCGAGATATGCCCGGGATCATCGGGCGAATTGGCACCCTGCTGGGAGCCTACAATGTCAACATCGCCAGCATGCAGGTGGGCCGCAAGATCATCCGCGGCGATGCAGTAATGGTGCTCAGCTTAGATGATCCCCTGCCAGATGGGATCCTAGAAGAGGTACTCAAGCAGCCGGGCATTCGCGACGCTTTTGTGGTGAACCTCTAGAGCCGCTGGTAGCGATCCCCAAACCTCACTTCCCCTAGCTAGCGAGACGGAGTCTTGGCTTGAGCCAGAGCGATCTGTCCTTAAACCTGCCTCAGATCCCAGACTGGGATTGGCCGGCGTTTCTGGAGTCGCTGGGCCATTTTGGTGTGGATCTCAGCCTGGAGCGCATGCAAGTCCTGCTGCAGCGCCTGGGTCGGCCCCAAGCCGGGATCCCGGCTATCCACGTGGCCGGCACCAACGGCAAGGGATCCGTCTGTGCCTGGGTCAGCCACGTGCTGTGGGCAGCGGGCTATCGCGTCGGTCGCTACACCTCTCCCCATTTGGTGGACTGGCGGGAGCGGATCTGGCTGAACGGGGAGTACATTTCTGCCAACGACTGGAGCCAAGCGTTGGCCCAAGTGCGCGACTGCCTACAAACCTATGCTCCTGGCGAGGCTTCTCCCACCCAGTTTGAGGTCATCACCGCTGCCGCTTGGCTGTACTTCCGCCGGCAAAAGGTGGACGTGGCAGTGATAGAAGTGGGCTTGGGTGGTCGGCTGGATGCCACCAATGCCGGGATCGAGCCCGTGGTGACCGCCATCACCTCCATCGGCTGGGATCATTGGCAGCGCTTGGGCAACAGCCTGCCCCAAATTGCCTCTGAAAAGGCGGGTATTCTCAAGCCAGGGATCCCAGCAGTGTGCGCACCCCAAACCCCAGAGGTTACAGCAGTTATCCGAGCCAAGGCAGAGCAGTTGCAAAGCCCCCTACGGGTGGTTGAACCCCTGCAATGGTTGCAACCCCAAACCGTCCGATGGCGAGGGCAGATCCTCACCTTGCCCCTCAGCGGCGATGTACAACTCACCAATGCAGCGGTAGCCCTTGCCGTTGTGGAAACCCTACAACAACAGGGCTGGCAGATCCCCGATGCCGCCGTAGAAAAGGGGTTTGCCATCACCCGCTGGCCGGGGCGCTTACAACGGGTGCAGCTTGGTTGCCGCCAGTTGCTGATGGATGGAGCTCACAACTTACCCGCCGCCCAGGCTCTCCGTCGTTATCTAGACAAGCACCAACCTGGATCCCTTGCCTGGTATGTCGGTATCCTCAGCACCAAGGATGTCAAAGGTATTCTCAGCACCCTGCTGCGACCGGGAGATTCCTTCTTCGCCTTGCCAATTGCCGGACACTTAGGGACAGATCCCGAACAACTGGCCCAACTGGCCCAAACCCTGCAACCCCATCTCGCTTCAGCACAAGCATTGCCCGATTTGTCTACTTTTTGTGTTCAGATGCAGGAGTCTCAAGCTGTTGGGGAGCCACCGGCTGTGGTTTGCGGGTCTTTGTATCTATTGGGCCAAGTGATGCGGGAATGCTTGGGGTGGGGATTGGCCCGTTGACAGCGGGGTTGAGTAAAGACTAGCCCCCCCTTGGGTGGTGGGGGGGCAGAGGTGAGCCTGGCACCGAGCTAG
>NZ_JANSIQ010000040.1:0-32363 GCF_047502685.1 Synechococcus sp. OH20
GTGCTATCCATCCCCACCGTATAGACGGTGGGGAATTCCGCACCTTACGTTAAGGCACTTGCCAAGCCCGTCGGTGGTAATCCTCTAATTGAGCCCAGGGATCCGCAGCCGCTGCGGGGGCATGGCCGTGGTTGTGGTGATGGTGATGGGATCCCTGCCCATGGGAATGATGGTCATGATGATGGTGGTGGTGATGGGATCCCTGCGCGTGAGGGTGATCCTGATGGTCATGGTGATGAGTATGCCCCACTCCCAGCTCTGCGCTCACCGCCAGGCGAAACTTGCAGAGGTGGCAGTTCATTGGGGTTTGGCCCTGGAGGGCTTCCTGCTCCAGTTGCTGCAGGCTGTGCAGCACCGTATCCACAAGACCCAACTCCGGCAGCATCAGCCACTCGATCTCGGGGTGGCAGCGTCGCCGCTCTTGCACCGCCGCCTCGATTTTTTTCACCAGCACCCCTGTGAAGAGAAAATAGGGCAGCACGATCACCCGGCGCGGCTGCCAGGACAAGGCCCGCTCCAGACCCACCGGCAGGCGGGGATGGGTGATGCCGATAAAGCAGGTCTCTACGGCGGCCAACCCCGACCCTTCCCAGAGCAGCCGGGCCAGCTTACAGGCTTCGGCGTTGGCTTCGGGATCGCTGGAGCCGCGACCGACAAACAGCAACACCGTTTCCGCCCCTGGGATCTGCCGCGGTTGGGCAGCCAGCAAAGCGGCCAAGCGATCTCGCAGCAGTTGCAAGATCTCGATGCGGATCCCCAGCGGCCCCCCGTAGTGGATGCGCAACTGCGGGTGGAGGGCCTGCAGGCGATCCAGCTCCACGGTCACGTCGAACTTGTTGTGGCGCGCCCCAAACAACAACAGCGGCAGGGCCACGATCTCCTGCCACCCTTGGGCCAAGCATTGTTCCACCCCCTGGGCGATGCTCGGCTGCGCCAGCTCCAAAAAACAAGGGATCACCGGCCGCTGGGGGGTGAGGGATTGGTACGCTTGGGCCAACTCCAGAAAGGCTTGCTGCCCCTCCGGGTCGCGGGATCCATGGCCGATGAGCAAGAGGGGCAATGGAGGAGAAGGAAACTGCCCAGCCGCAAGGGGAGGGGAAACAGGGAGGGTATTCAACACAAAAAACTCCGTTCCTTGTGAATCGCAAGGGGTACAGGACAAGGGCAGGTGGGTGTTCTGGCTGAGGGAGGGATCCCATCACAGTTGCGTCACAGTGGCGGATTTGCACCGCGCTTTCCCCAATCTGCCCGAGCCTCTTAGGTTAGCTTGCCGCTTGTCCTTCACCAAGCCCCCCTGGGGGGATAGCCCCGGCCCCCTACCTTGATCCCTAGCTCCCCTCTCCCTCAGGGAGAGGGGCAGGGGGTGAGGGCTGGGAGAGGGGTTGGGGGTGAGGGCCGAAAATGCCGCAGCCGCAGGGCATTAGCCACTACAGAAACAGAGCTCAAGGCCATGGCCGCCCCCGCCAGCATGGGGTTGAGCAACCAGCCGGTGAAGGGGTAGAGCGCCCCGGCGGCAATCGGGATCCCGAGGGTGTTGTAGATAAAGGCGAAGAAGAGATTTTGGCGGATGTTGGCAAGGGTGGCGCGGCTGAGTTGAATGGCGGTGACCACGCCCCGCAAATCGCCGGCTATCAGGGTAATGTCGCTGGCGGCTATGGCCACATCGGTGCCCGTCCCGATGGCGATCCCCACATCGGCTTCTGCCAGTGCCGGCGCATCGTTGATGCCATCTCCCACCATCGCTACCGGGTGTCGGGGCCGTCTGAGCTGGCGAATGTAGGCTGCCTTTTGCTCGGGACGGACTTGGGCGATCACCCGGCGAATGCCTGCCTGCTGAGCAATGGCCTGGGCGGTGGTGGGGTTATCCCCGGTTAGCAGAATCACCTCCAGGCCCATCTCCTGCAGCTGGCGCACCGCGGCGGGGGAGGTGGGTTTGATCGGGTCGGCAATGGCCAACAGCCCCACCAGACGATGGGATTGCGCCACGCCGATCACCGTTTTGCCCTGGCTTTCCCAGGTCTGAACCCGCTCCGACCAAGAGGGATCCCACGGGATCCCCAGCCAGCTCAGCCGACCGATGCGCACCTGCTGCCCCTCCACCCAGGCTTCTGCCCCCTCGCCCACTTTTGCCTGAAAGTGCTGGGCCGACGGGATTGAGATGCCTTCGGCTTTGGCTTTTTGCACCACCGCCTGGGCCAGCGGATGTTCCGAGTATTGTTCCACTGCTGCTGCCAGGCGCAACAGGGCTAGGGGAGAAGAGCCTGGCGTCCAGATATCGGTGACGCTGGGACGGCCCTCGGTGAGGGTGCCGGTTTTGTCCAAGACCACCGTGCGCAAGCGGTGGGCCAATTCCAGGCTATCGGCGCTTTTTACCAGGATCCCCAATTCCGCCCCCCGCCCCGTCGCCACCATGATCGAGGTGGGGGTGGCCAACCCCAGCGCACAAGGGCAGGCGATGATCAGCACCCCAATGGTGTTCACTAAGGCCAGCGTCGAATTGCCCGCCAGCCCCCACCAGAGGACAAAAGTTAGAATGGCTACCCCGATCACCGCCGGCACAAACCAGGAGGTCACCCGATCCGCCACTTGTTGAATGGGGGCCTTGGATCCCTGGGCCTCCTGCACCAGGCGCACGATCTGGGCCAGAAGCGTATCTTTGCCCACCCGCCGCGCTTCCATCACAAAGCTGCCCGTCTGGTTGAGGGTGGCCCCGATCACCTCATCTCCTGCCGACTTGCTCACCGGCAGGCTCTCGCCAGTTACCATCGACTCGTCCAGGCTGGAGGATCCCTCTAGAATGACCCCATCCACCGGCACCTTCTCACCGGGGCGCACCCGGATCCGATCCCCCACCTGCACCGCCGCAATCGGGATATCCTGCTCCACCCCGTCGCGGATGACCCTTGCCGTTTTCGGCTGCAACCCCATCAGCTTGCGAATGGCTTCGGAGGTTTGCCCTTTGGCCCGCTGCTCCATCCACTTGCCCACCAGCACCAGGGTGACGACCACCGCCGCCACTTCGTAATACACATCCGGGTGCAGGCCCTGGCGATGAAAGAAGTCGGGGAAAGCCGTCGCCAAAAGGGAGTAGAAAAAAGCAGCGCTCGTTCCCAAAGCTACCAAGGTATTCATGTCCGCCGAGCGCCGTTGCCAAGCCGCCCAGGCGCCACGATAAAAATGCTGGCCCACCCAAAACTGCACCGGCGCCGTCAGCAGCAACTGCAACCACGGATCCTGCAGCCAGGGGGGCAGGCCGGGGATCTCCCGCCCCAGCATCATCGGCAGGGATCCGATCAGCAGCACCGTGCTGAGGCCCACTCCTATCGCCACCTTCAGCTTCAATTCCCGTTCCGCCACCCATTGGGCGATCCGTTCTGTGTCGTCCGGATCCGACTGTTGCCAATCGTCTTCGACCAAGCGCGCCCGATACCCCGCCTGCTCCACCACCCGGATCAATGCTTGGGGATTCACCAGCCGGGGATCCCCGCGGACGATGGCCTGCTCGCTGGCAAAGTTGACCGTTTGGGCTGTAACGCCCCGCACGCGACTCAGGGCCTGTTCAATGCCGGCAGCGCAGGAGGCACAGCTCATGCCCTGGATGGCCAAGCGCCAAGTGCCGCCAGCAGATGAAGCGGACAGGCCGGGGGCAGCGGAATGGGAACCAGAATCAGACATGGCTGTCCTCAGAGCAAAAATTTAGGTAGTAAAGAAAAAGCGACGCAAAAGCTCTCTTCCCCCCACAAGGGGAAAAACCCACCTCTGAACTCTGTCCTGCCGACGCCGCCGGGCAGGGGAAAAATCGCTAGGCCGGCGGATAGCCCACTTGGGCAAGCACCTGCCGCCAGTCGCTGTCGGCTCGCTCAGACGTAATCCGCACCTGCTTGGTCTTGGGATCCGCTTCCACTTGGGCCTGGGGATCCCGTTGCCGCACCGCCTGCGTGATGGTATCTACACAAGCCGCGCAGGCCAGCTTGGGCACCGTCAAAACAACTTGCATCCTGGGAAGCCTCCCCAACCCAATGCCACCTGCTTGATGCTAAACCTTCCAGTGGGCTGGAAGGTCAAGAGGGTGGCTGAGGCTCCTCTATGTTCCAGCGGTAATCCACCTGATAGCCCCGCTGTCGCCACTCCTCCTCCAGTTGCAACTGTTGGGTCAGGGCTTTGCGCAAAGAGTTGATCAGCTCTTGCGTGCGGGCTCGATTGCCGAAATCCTGTTCCTCCACCGCCGGAAACGTTTGCCGCTCCAGAACCCGCAGCAGAAATTCGTAGTGGACGTGAGCTGGCACAGGAATACGTTTCATCGATCTAGGCCATTCTTGGGATCCATTGACAATCCTGGGTTTACTGGGGTGACAACAGGGAGCGGACGGCTTGGCCGGGATCCGGCTGCGTTACCAGCGCTTCCCCCACCAGCACAGCGCGCACCCCCCAGCTCCGCAACTGCTGCAGATTGGCAGGAGAGTGAATGCCGGATTCGCTGACCACCGGCAGATCGCCCAGGCGATCCCGGTGGGCGGCCAAGAGATCCCGCGTCGTGTTCAAGTCCACCGCAAAGGTTTTGAGATCCCGATTGTTGATGCCGATCAACACCTGACCTTTGGCCTGGTGCAGTTGCGGCAAGCCCAAAACCCGCTGTAACTCTTGGCAAGTGTGCACCTCCAACAGAGCTGCCATGCCCAATTGCTGGATCAGCTTGAGAAAATAGCCCAAATCCGCATCCGAGAGAATGGCAGCAATCAACAGCACCGCATCCGCCCCCAGAGTACGCGCCCAGAGGATTTGGTAAGGGTAGAGGATGAACTCCTTGCACAGGATGGGGATCCCGACTGCCTGGCGGATCTGGCGCAGATACTCGCCGCTGCCCTGAAAAAACCGCTCATCCGTGAGCACCGACAGGCAACTGGCTCCCGCCGCCTCGTAGCTTTGGGCAATGGCCACCGGATCGAAGGGATCCCGGAGAACCCCACGGCTGGGGGAGGCTTTTTTCACCTCGGCAATCAGAGAAACCGGATGAGGAGATTGGGTGAGGGCCGCCACAAAATCCCGCACCGGCGGCGCTTGATCCAGTTGCTGCTGCAATTGCTTCAAGGGGAGCTGCTCCCGCTGGCGCTCCACCTCCTGCTCTTTGTGCCAGATGATCTCCTCTAAAATGTGGCGCGGTTTGGCTTCCGGCGCTGTTGTCTGGTACACCTGAGAGGCGACGACGACCGGCGGGGCAGGAGAACGCCGACGAACGGCCAGCGGCTCACCTTCTAGCTCCATACCACCCCTGAACAGAACTCTACACCTCACCCTAGACTACTCTAGTGCTCTGCGGTCGGTTTGAATAGCTACCCCGAATATCCCCAAACCGCCTCTGGCAAAGGTGTTTCTTTTACCCTATGGTTGAGTGTAGAGCTGAAGCGCTGCCCAGAGCGATGTGGAATCAAAATCAACAGTAAACGTAGTCGAGAAGCTTGACGCAGCCTCTTGCGCTCTGGGGAGTTTTGCTCCGGCAGTCGTTCCGTCCCTCTTTTTTGCCGATCGTGGGCAAAGGCTCGGCTGAGCAGAGTTGGGAAGATTGCTGTCCATGCTGTTTTGAAGGAGTTCAGGCGTGCTGTACCTAGCAGAGCTATCCAAGCCGATTGGGTTTGCTAAGTCATCTCTGCAATTGCTGGCCAAGCAGCAGCAGGACAACACCTGGGTGGCCGTGAACGAAGAATCCATTACCCTGGAAGGCCGCATTGCCCAAGAGGCCGGTCGCTTCAAGGATGGGGCCTTGGTACTGGCGGAAATCTCCGGCAACCGTCAGGTTGCCCGCATCAACGAAGCCGCCCGTCAACTGGTAACCTACCTGCAAAATTTCAGCCGTTTGCAGGACAAAGCCCGCAGCCAGGAAGAGGAGATCGAAGTTTGGAAACAGTCTCTCACTTTTCAGGCGCATGAGCTGACTCGCCGCGAGATGGAATTGGCAGCCCAAGAAGAGGAGGTGCGGCGGCTGTACGAGCAGTACAAGGGCGTGGAGGAAGAGCGCAAGCTCCTGGACAGCCTCAAAGAGGAACTGGCGACCCAGCAAGCCTACCTGGCCGAACAACAGCGCCTGATCGGGGAACAGCGAGAAGCCCTGAACCGGCAGCGGCAAGAGTTGCAAGCTCAGTTGCAAGAGGCCCGCTCCAGCCGTTTGGGGGAAGCAGAAGCAGCCCAGCTCCAGGCTTTGATGCGGCAGCTTCAGGAGAGCCTGCATCCGGCCGGGGATCCCTTGGCGCTTCTGCACAGCCTAAAAAGCCAGGTTCAGCAGCAGCAGGAGCACTTGAATCAAGAGATTGTCCAATTGGAGGCAGAACGTCAGCAGGCCCAAGCCCGGCAAGAGGAGCTGGATCGGGACCACCGCGCTTGGCAAGAACGCCGCACGGCTTGGTGGGGATCCCGACAATCCCTAGAACAAGGTCAAGCGGAATGGCAAGCCCGGCAGGGATCCCTGCGAGCCTATCAAGAGCACCTGCAGAGGATCCTCCAGCAGTTGCAATCCCAAGAGAGCTTGTTCCAAAAAGCCTATCGTCTGGTGCAGGAGTACGACTTCATCGTCGATGGCAGCAGCAATGGCGGGCCAGGTGCCTCAGGGTCGGCGATCTCGGTGGAGGAGCTGGCGGCCTTGGTGAGCCAACTGCGTCGCGATTATGAGCAGCGGGCAGCCCAGGTTAGCCAGCAGCGGGCGGAGCTGGAGCAAAACCGGCAGACCCTGCGGGAGCTGCAAGAGCGGCTGGCCACCGCCTCTCCCGAGGAGCGGTTCGATATTGAAATGGATATTGACTACGCCCAGTCTGCCTGCAGCGCCCTGGAAGAGGCCCTGGCGCCCCAGGAGAAAAACCTGCAGCGGGAATACGAAGAGCTGGCCCGCCAGGAAGCCCGTCTCAGGCAGCTTCAGAATCAGGCTGCCGCCCCGGTTCAAGTGGATATCGGGCCGATCCTGGAGCAGATCGGCAGCCAGAAGCAGGATCTTCTTCAGGAAAAAAACCGTCTGCAAACCCTCGTTCACCAACTGGAATCCTCCCTGGCCTCTCAACAGGAGCAACTGGCCCGCCAAGAGCAGGAATTGCAGCAGCAGTGGCAACAACTGGAGCAGGAGGAGAGATCCCTGCGGGCGCGCACCCAGGCGATGGCCGAAACCTGGGGCCGCCTCAACCACCTGCAGGCCACCCTCTACCCCGAGCGAGATCGCTGGGCGGAGTTGGCAGGAGAGTTGGCGCAGTTGGAGGCGGAGCTGGGCCAACACCAGGCGAGAAACTCCGCGGCCCACGCCCACGTCCAACAGGTCCACTCTCTTTTGGCTGCCCTCACTCAGGCTTGAGAGGGTGGGGGGAGCCGGCTCCAACGGATCCCTTCTGTTTCGGCGCAGGATCTGCAGTCTTAACGAAGAGAACAAATCTGGTAAAATTCGGTAGCATCCTGCAGCCATTGAGGCTCCCAGCTTTTGGGCAGGGGAACTGCAGAGCTTGTTGCGCTTTGCTCCGGTTCTTGCTTGCGGTTGCCAAGGACATTCCAATGTGAGGTCGGCTCGTGCGAATTGCGGTTGATGCGATGGGGGGTGACTATGCTCCCGAGGAGATCGTCAAGGGTGCCTTGCTGGCCCATCGACAGCTTCGGGTCGGGATCGCACTGGTGGGTTGCCCGGATTCCCTGAAGCCCTTTCTGCCCCAGCCCTTGCCCGCCGGGATCACCCTTGTGCCCGCTGAGGACAAGGTGGGCATGGCAGAAGAGCCCTTGATGGTGCGCAAGAAGCCCAAAGCCTCCATCAACGTCTCGATGCAACAGGTGCGGGCCAACCAGGCGGATGCGGTGGTGGCCGCCGGCAACACCGGGGCAGCGATGGCTGCAGCTTACCTCAATTTGGGCCGACTGGGGGGAATCGACCGTCCCGCCATCGGCGCTCTTTTGCCCACTTTGAAGGGCAAGCCGGTGCTGCTTTTGGATGTGGGCGCCAACGTAGACTGCCGGCCCCGCTTTTTGGAACAGTTTGCCCGCATGGGATCCCTTTACTGCCAGTGTGTGTTGGGGATCGAGAAGCCGCGGGTGGGCCTGCTCAACATCGGCGAGGAGCCCAACAAAGGCAACGACTTGGCCCTGGCTACTCACCAGCGCTTGAGCCAGTTGCCAGGGATCCACTTTGCCGGCAATGCCGAGGGGCGGGACGTGCTGACCGGGGAGTTTGACGTGGTGGTGTGCGACGGCTTTGTCGGCAATGCCCTGCTCAAGTTTGCCGAAAGCGTCGGCCAGGTGATCACCCAGGTGCTGCGGGAGGAGCTGCCCCGCGGTTGGCGCGGCAAGCTGGGCTGCTGGCTGCTGCGGCCCAACCTTAAGCAGGTGAAGCGGCGCATGGACTATGTGGAATACGGCGGCGCTCTGCTGCTGGGAGTGAACGGCATCTGCGTCATTACCCACGGCAGCTCCAAGGCGCCGATGGTCTACCATGCCATTCGTTTGGCCAAAGAAGCGGCGGAGCAAAAAATCCTGCAGCGACTGCAAGCGGAAATGGCCGATCCTCGCGAGTCTCATCTCAGTTCCGAGCGGCGCGCCCGGCCTTTTCAGTCTGCCTCTGACTGCAGCTCAGAGGTGCTGCCTCTGCGACCTTTGGATCGGGTGGAAGGATAGCGTCCATGCCCAGCAATGGCCTCCCAACGGTGCGGCTGGTGGGGGTGGGGGCTGCCCTGCCGGAGCCTTGCCTGAGCAACGAAGACCTCAGCCAGATTGTGGAAACTTCCGATGAGTGGATCTGGCCCCGCACTGGTATCCGTCAACGCCGTATTCTCCCTCCCCACTTGAGTTTGGTGGACTTGGCGGCTCAGGCGGCAAGGGCCGCTCTGGATCAAGCCGGGATCCCGCCCCGAGAATTGGATTTGATCCTGCTGGCCACTTCCACCGCCGTCGATCGCTTCGGCTCGGCTCCACAGGTACAGGCGGCGCTGGGGGCAACGGGGGCGGTGGCTTTTGATCTGACGGCAGCCTGCACAGGGTTTGTGTTTGCCGTGGCCACAGCAGCGCAGTTTTTGCAAACCGGTCTGTACCGGCGGGCGCTGGTGGTGGCGGCGGATGTCCTCTCCCGCACGGTGGATTGGGCGGATCGCACCACCTGTGTCCTGTTTGGGGATGGGGCGGGGGCGGTGGTGCTGGAAGCGGGGGAAGCGGGAGCTGGCGGCATCCTCGGCATTGAGCTGCGCAGCGATGGCAGCGGCAGCGAGCTGCTCAGCTTGTCCATGGCCACCGAGGTCAGGCCCCTGGTGGGATCCCTGCAGGTGGGTCAATACCGCTGCTGCCCCATTGCCATGAATGGCCGCGAGGTGTACAAATTTGCCGTCCAGGTGGTGCCGGAGATTATCGAGAAAGTTCTCTTTCGGGCCGGGATCCCGGCGGAGGCGGTGCAGGGGTACTTTATCCACCAGGCCAACCAGCGCATTCTCGATGCCGTGGCCAAGCGCTTGCAGTTGGATCCACAACGGGTGGCCAGCGTCCTGGAACAGTACGGCAACACCTCCGGCGCTTCGGTGCCGATTGCCTTGGCCACCTGGATCGCGCAGGGGCGCTTTGGCGCTGGCGATCTGGGGGTGATGGCGGGCTTTGGCGCTGGCCTCACCTGGGGAGCGATTGTCTTTCGTTGGGGGAAATGAATTGATGACCGTTGCCTGGATCTATCCCGGCCAGGGATCCCAAGCGGTGGGGATGGGAAAAGACTTACAAGATTGGCCAGGGGCGGCCCAGAAGTTGGCTTGGGCCCGCGAGATGCTGGGATGGGATCCCTTGGCGCTGTCGGAAGCGCAGATCCATCAAACTGTCTACACGCAGCCGGCTTTGTTTACGGTGTCGGCCCTGCTGACGGACTATCTCTATGCCCAGGGGCAGGCTCCCGCCTGCACAGCCGGCCACAGCTTGGGAGAATATAGCGCCCTCTACGCCGCCGGGGTATTTGATTTTGAGACTGGCCTGCGGCTGGTGGCGCTGCGGGGCCGATTGATGGAAGCCGCAGGGGATCCGCCGGGCAGCATGGCGGCGGTGATGGGGTTTGATCGCGACAAGCTGGAGCACCTGTGCCAGATGATCCCTGAAGTTACCCTGGCCAACGACAACAGCCCGGATCAGGTGGTGATCAGCGGCTCGGTCGAGGGGGTGCAGGCTGTTTGTGAGCAGTTGCAGGCCAAGCGCACCGTTCCTCTCAAAGTCAGCGGCGCCTTTCACTCGCCCTTGATGCAGGCGGCGGCGGCAACCTTTGCCCACACCTTGCGTGCGGTTGACTTTCAGGCTCCGCGAGTGCCGGTCTACAGCAACTGCACCGCCACCCCCAGCCGGGATCCCGCGGTTCTCAAGCAGGCGCTGCTGTCCCAGATGACCGCCCCTGTCCGCTGGCGAGAGACAGTGCTGCAGATGGCTGCCGACGGCATCCAAGAGGTGTGGGAAATCGGCCCCGGCAATGTCCTGACGGGCTTGGTGAAGCGAACAGTGCCCACCCTGGCGCGGCGCAACATCAGCAGCCTCGACCGCTGCTAAGGGATTCCACCGGCAAGCGACCCCGGGCCGGGATCTGCCCCAGCAACACCTGGAGCAGCGCCTGCAGCGAGACAGGGGTAGAGCCGTAGCAGGCCAAATAAACCGGGATCTGGGGCAGGGCAAAGGCATCGTAGGGGGATCCCAAAGCCAACCCGATCACCTTTTCGGGAGGAAGGGATCCCAGCAACTCCCTCTGAAGTGGGTAACGAAATAGATCAAGGGAGCCCACCAGCACTTGGTCAGCTCTTGACGCCCTTTGCAGGGTTGTTTGCCAATCCTCAGGGGTAGGCTCTGGGCTGATCTTGAGAATTTGAGCAGCAGGCCGGGCGTTTTGGAGAAGATCCCCCAGAAGAGGCACAGGAGTGATGAGCAGCGGGTCGGGGGCCAAAGGGGGCAGGGATCCCCGCAGGAGCGTGATGCTGTCTTGAGCGATTTGGCGGGCCAGCGCTTGGTGCTCTTCCAGGTCGGCAGAGGGGAAAGGGGGGCAGGGGGATCCCAGTCCGTAGCGCCGCTTCAAGTTCAAAATCCGCTCCACCGACCGATCCAATTGTTCAACTGACAAATGCCCAGCGCGAAACTGTTGCAGCAGATGGGCGTAGGCTTCTTTTTGGATGGCCGGGCTAAAGCCGGGATCAGCCCCAAATAGGAGCACATCGGCCCCTGCCCGGAAGGCCAGTTCTGCCGCTTCGGGAATGCCATAGCTGCGGGCAACGGCCCCCATGGTCAGGGAATCCGTCAGAACAAGCCCCTTGAACCCCAGCTTCTGCCGCAACCAACCCGACACCACCTCAGGGGCCAGCGTTGCCGGCCGCAAAGACTGCGTCCTGCTGTCGCGTTCGCGGAAGCGTCGCGTAGCGCTAGCGGATCCCAGAGCCGGCATCACCACATGCGCCGTCATCATCGCCTCTGTGCCTGCCCGGATCAAAGCCTGGAACGGGCGCAGCTCCGTGGCCTGTAGCGCCTCCAGAGGGCGATCCACCCGCGGCAACCCCAGGTGGGAATCGAGGTCGGTGTCCCCATGGCCGGGAAAATGTTTGGGCGTGCAGAGGATCCCGGCTTGCCGGTAGCCACGCCACAGGGCCAGGCCATAGTCCGCTACCTGTTTCGGATCCGACCCAAAGGCGCGGATGCCGATAATGGGGTTGTGGGGGTTGCTGTTCACATCCACAACGGGGGCGAAGTTGAGGTTAAACCCCAAACTTTTCAGCTCCGTTCCCACCGCACGGGCCATCGCTTCCGCCTTCGCCAGGGATCCCGCCGCTGCCACCGCCATGGCGCTGGGAAACACGGTTACCCCCTCGGTGAGGCGCACCACCGGCCCCCCCTCTTGATCAATGCCTATCCACAAGGGGATACGGGCTTGTGCTTGAGCTGCGGCAATGAGTTGGGCTACCTGGGGCAACGTTTGAATGTTTCCGGCAATCGAATAGAAGATCAGACCGCCCACGTGGCAGTTCCGGATCATCTCCTCGAGGGCAGGGGAAAACTCGGCTCCCTCAAAATAAACCAGGAACAGTTGCCCAACTTTTTCCTCAAGGCTCCAAGCCCTGGGATCCACTTCGGCGGCAGGAAAAGAGATCGGGCGTGTCAAAGCAGATATCCTTCGACGTCACTGCTAAAGGATCGGGTTTCCAGCCAGGGCTGACAACTGCACACCAGGTGGCGATCTCCGTAGGCGTTGTCGATGCGGCTGACGCTGGGCCAGAACTTACGGTCTTTGACCCACGGGAGGGGGTAGGCGGCTAGGGAGCGAGGGTAGGGGCGATCCCAGTGATCGGTGACCACTACCTCGGCGGTGTGGGGGGCAAGTTTAAGGGGGTTGCGCACGGGATCCATCTCGCCCCGCTCAATGGCAGCAATCTCCTGGCGAATGGCAATCATTGCCTCGCAGAAGCGATCCAGCTCTTCTAGGGATTCGCTCTCGGTGGGCTCCACCATCATCGTCCCCGGCACCGGCCAGGAGATGGTGGGGGCGTGGAAACCGTAGTCCATCAGCCGCTTGGCCACATCCTCGACCTCAATGCCGGCGCTTTTTTTGAGGGGGCGCAGATCCAGGATGCACTCGTGGGCCACCCATCCCCCCGGCCCTTTGTAGAGCACCGGGTAGTAGGGATCCAGCCGCTTGGCGATGTAATTGGCGTTGAGGAGGGCCACTTGGGTGGCCAGGGTAAGGCCGGCGGATCCCATGAGGCGGATGTAGGCCCAGGAGATGGGCAGGATGCTGGCGCTGCCCCAGGGGGCAGCACTGACCGGGCCGTTGCAACCAGGCAAAAACGGGTGGCCGGGCAAATGCGGCAGGAGATGACGGGCAACGGCAATGGGCCCCACCCCCGGCCCGCCCCCGCCGTGGGGGATGCAGAAGGTCTTGTGTAGGTTGAGATGGCAGACATCGGCCCCTAACTCAGCAGGACGGCAGAGGCCCACCTGGGCGTTGAGGTTGGCCCCATCCATGTACACCTGCCCCCCGGCCTCGTGGATTATCTGGCAAATCTCGCGGATCCCTTCCTCAAACACCCCATGGGTGGAGGGGTAAGTAATCATCAGGGCGGCCAGCCGTTCCCGGTGCTGCTCCACCTTGGCCCGCAGGTCTTCGAGGTCGATGTTGCCGGCCCTGTCGCAGGCCACGCTCACCACCTGCATCCCGGCCATGACAGCGCTGGCGGGGTTGGTGCCATGGGCGGAGGTGGGGATCAGGCACACCTGGCGCTGGCTTTCCCCGCGGGCCTGGTGGTAGCGACGAATGGCCAGCAAGCCGGCATATTCCCCCTGGGATCCGGCGTTGGGCTGGAGGGAGACGCCGGCAAAGCCCGTGATCTCTGCCAGCATTCGCTCCAACTGGGCAAAGAGGGTTTGATAGCCGCGAGCTTGTTCCAGAGGCGCAAAAGGATGGAGCTGGGCAAACTCCGGCCAGGTTATGGGCAGCATCTCGGCTGTGGCGTTTAGCTTCATGGTGCAGGAGCCCAAGGGGATCATGGAGTGGACAAGGGAGAGATCCCGGCTCTGCAGGCGGTGGATATAGCGCAGCAGCTCCGTTTCCGAGTGGTAGCGGTTAAACACCGGATGGGTGAGGTAGGGGGTGGTGCGCAAGAGCTGAGGCGGCAGGCTTTGGTGGGGATCCGAACTCAGGCCTTCGGGATCCCAGGCTGGCTCCTTGGAGCCAGCGAAGATTTCCCAGAGATCGCGCAGATCTTGAGAGGTTGTGGCCTCGTCCACGCTGATCCCTAGAGTTGTCTCGTCGATCCGCCGCAGGTTGATGCGCCGCTGGGCGGCCCGCTCTTGGATCTGGCCGACCTGTTCGGGGGACTCTGCCTTCACCCAAAAGGTGTCGAAGAAATACTCTGGCCCCACCCTGTAGCCCAGATCCCGGATCCCGGCGGCCAGGTGATGGGCCTGGCGATGGATGCGTTCGGCAATTTGCCGCAGGCCGCGCGGGCCGTGATAGACGGCATACATGGAGGCCACCACCGCTAAGAGCACCTGGGCGGTGCAGATGTTGCTGGTGGCCTTGTCGCGGCGGATGTGCTGCTCCCGCGTTTGTAGGGCTAGGCGCAGGGCCGGCCTGCCCTGGGCATCTTGGGAGATCCCCACCAGCCGCCCCGGCAGCAGCCGTTTGTGGGCCTCGCGGGTGGCAAAGTAGGCAGCGTGGGGGCCGCCGTAGCCCAGGGGCACCCCAAAGCGCTGGGTGGATCCCACCACAATGTCTGCCCCCCACTCCCCTGGCGGTTGCAAGAGAGTCAGGCTGAGCAAGTCAGCAGCTACGGCCACCACCATCCCTCTTTGGTGGGCCTGCTCCGCCAGCTTGCGGTAATCCCGGATCTCTCCATAGGTGTTGGGATACTGCAAGAGCACGCCAAAGCCGTTCTCCAGCTCTAACTGCAAAGGATCCGCCACACGCACCTGGATCCCCAAGGGCTCTGCCCGCGTCTGCACGACGGCAATGGTCTGGGGATGGCAGCCGCGATCCACCCAGAAGACCTGGGATCCCTTGCCTGCCAGGGCATAGGCCAGGCTCATAGCCTCAGCGGCGGCAGTGGCTTCGTCCAGCAGGGAGGCATTGGCGATCTCCATGCCTGTTAGATCGATCACCATCGTCTGGAAATTGAGCAGGGCCTCTAGCCGCCCCTGGGCGATCTCCGCCTGGTAGGGGGTGTACTGGGTGTACCAGCCGGGGTTCTCCAGAATGTTGCGCTGGATCACCGGCGGCGTCAGGCAGTTGGAATAGCCCATGCCCAAAAAGGAGCGCCACACCTGGTTCTGGGCCGCCATTGCCCTCAGTTCTGCCAACACTTGCTGCTCACTGCTGGGGGATCCCAGGTGCAGGGGTCGGCTGCTGCGAATCGCCGCCGGCACCGCCTTATCCACTAATTCCCGTAGAGAGCTCAGCCCCAAGGCCTGCAACATCTGACGGATTTGCTGGGCGTCTGGCCCGATGTGCCGCCAGACGAAGAGTTCTCTCTGCTCTAGCAGCTCCAGCTCTGGATCGGCGTCAGAGAGGGGTTGAGACGTCTCCCGGCCAGAGGGGCTGAGGGGATGGAGGATGGTGGAGTCGGACATGGGGCAAAACAAAAGCGATGAGCAGTTGGTCAGCTGCCAAAAGGCTATTCCCCGATCATAGTTGTTAAAAATTGTTTCTGACGGGATCCAAATCTGAATCTGGGTCTCGATTCGGGGGAGCGGGGATGAGACACTAAATGGTCGAAGAATGTTAGCGACCTATCCCCTAAGCGTTGTCATGACTGCTTTCAACCTTGTCTGCAAAGGTGGTGCTATGCGTCGGCTGTTGTCTGCTTTGGTGTCTATCCTGTTGATGCTCTGTCTGTGCTTGGCCCCCTTGGGGATCCCGGCCGTGGCGGCAGAGCTTCCGCCGGTGAAACATCTTGACACTCCCATCGATGTGAACAACACCATCCTGCGCAACTACCGCCAGTTGCCTGGCTTCTATCCCACCCTGGCCCGTATTCTGGTGAAAAATGCTCCCTACAACAGCCTGGAGGACATGTTGCAGATCCCAGAATTGACGGAGCAGCAGAAGGCCCTGATCAAGGCGAACGCGGAGAACTTCGTGTTTGGGGAGTACCAAGAGGGGGCCAACCAACTGGAAAACCGCATCAACCAAGGCTACTACGGCTGATCCCGGCCAGCCAAGGGATCCCATGGCCTACGACAACGTCTGCAAGTACCTGGTAGAGTGGTTTCCCGACTCCTTTGCCCGCTGGCTACTGGGATCCCCGGTTCCCTTGGCCCAAATCCAGCCAACAGAGCTCTCCAGCGAGCCCATCAGAGCCGATTCCCTCATCCTCTTGAGGGCCCAAAACTTGATCCTGCACCTCGAATTCCAGACCGATCCGGATCCCGAGATCCCCTTTCGCATGGCAGACTACTGCCTGCGCCTGTATCGCCGCTATCCTGCCCAGGAGGTGCGGCAGGTTGTCGTCTACCTGAGAAAAACCCAGTCGGAACGGGTGTACCAAACTTCTTTCCAACGGGGATCCCTATCCCATCGCTTTGAGGTCTTGCGCCTGTGGGAACAGGATCCAGAAGTTTTATCCCAATACCCTGGCCTTTTGCCCCTGGCGGTACTGGCAGAGCCGGACGATCCAGAGCCCCGTCTGCGGCAGGTGGCCAGAGCAATCGCCGAGATGGAGGATACCAAGCTGCGGCAAGAGTTGAAGGCGGCCACTGCTGTTTTGGCAGGATTAAACTTGCCATCTAGCGATCCCAGGCCAGCTTCTTTCAGCCAAGTGGGCTCGATGAAGCAGCCCCAGGTTTTGATATGTGGCTACCACGGCTACGGCAATGCCGGCGACGAGGCCCTGTTGCTGGCTTTGCTGCAGCAGCTCCGGCAGTTGCCCAACCCCGTACAGCCGGTGGTGCTTTCTCCCCGCCCTGCGGAAACGGCTGCCACCTATGGGGTGATGGCCTGCCCGCGCTTCGATGGATGGGCTTTGCGGCGCTATCTGAGGCAGTCTCAAGCTTTTATCTGGGGTGGGGGCAGCCTGCTGCAGGATCGCACCAGTTGGCGCAGCCCGCTCTACTATCTGGGGTTGATGCTCTGGGCCCAGCGGCGGGGGCTGAAAACCTTGGCTTGGGCCCAGGGGATCGGCCCCTTGCAGCGGGGCTGGATCCGCGAGCTGGCCCGCCGGTCTCTAGCAGGTTGTACGGCCATCAGTGTGCGCGACGCCGTTGCCTCCCAATGGCTGCGAGACTGGGGGATCCCCCATCAGGTGGCCCCGGATCCGGTTTGGGGCCTGCCCGCCGAAACCCTGCCGGAGTGGGAAAGATGGCCTCAGCCCCGCATTGCCGTGGTCTTGCGGCAGCATCCCCAGCTCACTCCAGCGCGACTTGAGACTTTGGCGGAAGGCTTGAGGCGCCTCCAGGTCTCGACGGGGGCCTATCTCCTTTTGCTGCCCTTCCAACTGGCTCCTCCCAGATCCCCCGACCTGGGGCCAGACTACTGCTTAGCGCAACAGCTGCAACAGCGCCTGCCCGGCCACAGCCGGGTTTTGGAGATTCGGGATCCCTGTCTTTTAAAGGGGGTCTTTCGGGGGGTGAAATTGGCAATCGTTATGCGCTACCACGGCTTGGTGATGGCGGCGGCTGAGGGTTGCGCCTGCTTTGGCCTCAGCTACGATCCCAAGGTAAAAACGCTACTCGGGGAATTGGGCATGCCCGGCTGGGATCTCGAGGCGATCCCAGAGGATCCCGAAGCTTTGCACCGGGCTTGGCTGGCCTGCTATGCCGACGGGCCAGCCCTCGGCCCTGACCAAGTGGCCGTTTGGGTGGAGCGATCGGCCCAGCACGGCCAGTTGCTGAGGCAGCACTTGCCTTAAAGGAGAGGGGGGATCCCAAGCTCCTACCCCCTTGGCCGAGGCAATGGCGGCGCAAACCCCGCTCTCTAGAGCTGGGGAGAGCATCAACTTAGAGTCTTCCCCGCTGCCAGTGTGGATTCGGGCAGCCGTTCTTATCGGAATTCGCCCTACGCTGGAAATAGGCTCCTCCCATGAGTGCCAAGATGCAACCCTGTACGCGCCAACAGATCTTGATCGGGATGGGCCTCACCAGCCTGATCCTGGCCCTCATCGCCGGCCTCTGGATCTGGCTGGGATCCCTCCGCGTGCCCTTTTGCTGGGATCCGCTGGCCGTCGCCTGGGGAGCGGCGCTGGGGCTGGGGGTGGCGCTGCTCAGCGGCGGGGCTTACTGGCTTTGGCCGGCCTATCGCCGGGCGGCTTCCGCCTACTTGCACCTGGTGGCGGATCCCTTGCAATGGCGGGATATCTTCTGGGTGGGGGTGCTACCGGGCTGGAGCGAGGAGTGGCTGTTTCGCGGTGTGCTGATGGCAGCGCTGGTGGCCAGCCCCTTGGGGTGGACAGGCGGGATCCTCCTGAGCGGCCTCTTGTTTGGGGTTTTGCACTGGCTAGAGTGGCAGGGTTGGCCCTATGCCGTCTGGGCCAGCGCCGTGGGCATCCTCCTGGGGCTGGGCGTGTGGCTATCGGGAAACCTGTTGGTAACCATCGTCGCCCATACTTTGGTTAACTGGATTGGGGTTTGCCTCTGGAAATGTTCTGCCCTGCCAGCCGAATCCTGAAGTGCTCGACGTCGCCGCCCCCCTCTCCCTCTGGGAGAGGGGTTGGGGGTGAGGGGAAGGAGCAATGGGCAAGCCTTTGATTTTTGCATCCTTTCTGGGACTGCGGCTGGGGCCATCCTTGCTGCTCATCGGCCTCCTGCTCTGGCTGGGCCGATTTCAATCAGAGCGGCTGATCTTTTTGCCCCGCCCCGCCAGCTACCAGGATGGGGACGCCATTCTCAAGCTCACCACCGCCGATGGCCTGCAGATTTCGGCAGTCTACCTGCCCAATCCCGCAGCCACCTATGCTCTCCTCTACAGCCACGGCAACGCCGAGGACTTGGGGGATATCCTGCCGCGCCTGAGGAAGCTGCAGCAGGGGGGGTTTGCCGTCTTGGCCTACGACTACCGCGGCTACGGCACCAGCGAAGGGATCCCTTCTGAGGCCGGCGCCTACAAAGACATTGAAGCGGCCTACGCTTACCTACGAGATCAGGGGATCCCGCCGGAGCGGATTTTGCTTTACGGACGCTCGGTGGGAGGTGGGCCCTCAGTTTACTTGGCAGCCCAAAAGCCGGTGGGTGGCTTGATCCTGGAATCCACCTTTGTAACCGCTTTTCGCGTCTTGACCCGCATCCCCCTGCTGCCTTTTGATCGCTTCGACAACCTCAGCCGCATTGCCCAGATCAACTGCCCACTGCTGATTTTGCACGGCACCCAAGATCGCCTAATCCCCTTCTGGCATGCCGAAACTCTTTACCAAGCGGCACGGGATCCCAAGCGTTTGGTGCCCATCGAGGGAGCCGATCACAACAACTTGCTCCAGGTGGCCGGGGAGCGCTACCTGCCCATCCTGCACCAATTTGTGGCCGAGCTGGTGGATCCCAACCCTTTCCTGGACAATCCGTAGATCCCAGCGGATTGGAATAGCGCTAGCCTAACAGCCTGTCCTGCTGCAAAGACAGAAGTGGACAAGCGTGAGGATTTTT
Organism: Synechococcus sp. OH20; assembly: GCF_047502685.1. Taxonomy (NCBI): domain Bacteria; kingdom Bacillati; phylum Cyanobacteriota; class Cyanophyceae; order Synechococcales; family Synechococcaceae; genus Synechococcus; species Synechococcus sp. OH20. Next base: position 19,069 of record NZ_JANSIQ010000040.1, read on the forward strand.
AAGTGACTTTTTGACCCATCAGTTCTTGCAACAGCTCCTGCGCCGTTCCCATAAAGCGCACCACGTCAGGATGGTGACTCCAGATGGGGTCGCTTTCGGGGAAAACCTCCAGCGAGAACATGCCCTGCACAGCCCGCAGATAAGGCAGCAGGACGGTATAGCTGGCGGGGGTGAGCTGAAAGCGCAGCGCCTCGTCCAAAAGCTCCAGCATCTGCCGCACCAGCTTCCACTCCACCTTCAAAGGAGGGTAGAGCATCACACAAAGGGGAAACAGCTCCTGCTGCACAGCCATCACACTGCCTTCCAGGACGCAGAGGCCCAGGTACACCTGGAACATCTCCACATCGCGGATGCTGGAAATCCGCACTTCCAGATCCGCCAAGAGGCCGCTTTCACAGTGATAGTTCGGAAAACGCTGCGCCACCTCAGCACAGATAGACTCTGCCACACCGGTAATCAGGGGCAAGAGCTCTTGCACGGCAGCCAGGGGGGCGGAAAAGGTATCGCCTGCATGGGCGGCGGCATTCTCATACATTCTTTGTAGGGGCATGTACAGGTGGTCGTCCATGACCTTCAAGTAAGGTTGGAAGAGGCCGCGCTCCTGAGGTGACAAGGCTTGCGAGACCATTTGCCCCGTGTAGTGGAATTGCATACTTAAAAAGCCCAGCACCCGCGGATCCCGTTCACTGTAGCGGGCCCGCAGCCGTCCACAGAGCGGCGCGATCTGCACCGAAAAGCAGGCTGGCGAGAGGCCCTCCCCACAACTTTCCGCTGCCGCCTCAAATAACTCTCGGGAATCCTCGGCAATTTGCCAGGGATCGATCAAGTCCGGATCCAGCCGCTGCCTCGGGATTTCAGCAGCCAAGAGCCGCTCCGTCTTGGCCCAGGCCTGGGAGCTGGCAAAGCGCAGGGATCCCTTCACTTTGTCGGCTAATTGGGTACCTGGCAGCTCGCCCAAGGCCGCCTGCGCCCGCAACTTGTCTACATATTTTTGGGCCCACAGGGTGGCCAGGCTGTAAGGTGTAGCTGCTTCTAGGCTTTCCATCGATCCCATGACCTCAGCAGAGGAGCTAGATTCTGTTGCCTACAATACCCCTAGCATGCCGCCGTTGCAGCCTGTAAGGAAACTACAGAATGTTAAGACTGCCCACAACAATTGTTCACATTAGGAAAGGGCTTCTCACCTTGCGGACAAGTTGGCGATGATCTTAAAATCACCTAAAATCCGCTCGGAAAAGTGGAGTTTTTGTGGCAAAATAGACAGCAGACGGATCGATGCAAGGATCCGGATCCTGACCTCACCGGACTGAACCCTTTACTGAGGAGAAAGAGCGTATGTCTCTCCGACTTGGCGATACGGCTCCCAATTTTACGCAAAAGTCCACCCACGGCGAAATCGACTTCTATTCCTGGGCCGGGGATAGCTGGGTAGTGTTGTTCTCCCACCCTGCCGACTACACGCCGGTCTGCACCACCGAGCTGGGTACTGTTGCCAAGCTGATGCCCGAATTTGAAAAGCGAGGGGTGAAGGTGCTGGCCCTCAGTGTGGACGATGTGGACTCCCACGTTGGCTGGGTGAAAGACATTGAAGAAACCCAGAACGCTACCTTGACCTACCCGATTTTGGCGGACGTTGACCGCAAGGTCTCGCAGCTCTACGGCATGTTGGATCAAACCAACCTCAACCAGGAAGGGCTGCCCTTGACGGTGCGCTCGGTGTTCGTTATCGATCCCAACAAGAAGATACGCCTCATCCTCACCTATCCGGCCAGCACGGGCCGCAACTTCGACGAGCTTTTGCGGGCCATCGATGCTCTACAGTTGACGGATAAGTACAGCGTCGTCACCCCTGCCGACTGGAAAGACGGCGACGATGTCATTATCCCGCCTTCGCTGAAAGATCCGGAAGTGCTCAAAGAAAAGTTCCCGAAAGGCTACAAGGAAATTAAGCCCTACCTGCGGGTCACCCCTCAGCCCAACAAGTAAAAGTCTCGGCAATCCAACCGATTGGTGATCGACTCGATTGAGATCCCCTCTTGGGGATCTTTTTTTGGCGGGAAACCCCGCACCCTATCCTCAGGATGGCTGTCGGGATCAGAGCCAGGGCGCTGGGGGAATGCCCTATGGGAAGATACGATAAGGGTGACAGTTCCGGCAAGCCCCGCTTCAAGGTACCAAATCACTAGGCGTGAGTCGGGAGTATGTCACATCCGACCAATCTGGATCAGATGACAGCAAGCCGAGGCTGGGCTCGCTTGGGGATCGATGTGGGCGGCACCTTTACTGATCTGGTGCTCTTGCAGGATGGCCAGATTCAGACGGCGAAGGTGCTCTCTACACCTAGCCCTGAGGAGGGGGTCTTGGCAGCGCTGGACAAGCTGGGTGCGCTCAAAGGGGGGCTCTGGGTTGACTTGTTCTGCCATGGCATGACGGTGGCCACCAACGCGCTGCTGGAGCGCAAGGGATCCCCCACCCTGTTTCTGACCACGGCGGGTTTTCGCGATGTGCTGGCCATTGGCCGTCAAAACCGCCCCTCTCTGTATGACTTGACGCAGCCCAAGCCGGAGCCGGTGGTACCCCGCCACTGTTGCCTGGAGGTGAAGGAGCGTTGCAGCGTGGACGGGGTGTTGGAGCCGCTGACCGAGGAGGAGATCCGCCGCGTGATCCAGGCGGTGGGCGAGCGGGTGCGGCAGGACGGGATCCGCGCCGTGGGGGTGGGGTTTTTGTTTTCCTTTCTCTACCCAGAGCATGAGCAGCGGCTGGGAGCCGCTTTGAAAGAGGCTTTCCCTGACTTGCACGTTTCCTTGTCTTGCGAGGTAGCGCCGGAGTTTCGGGAATACGAGCGCTTCAGCACCACCGCCCTCGATGCCTACCTCAGCCCGGCGCTGGCGGGCTACCTGCACCGCTTGGATTCAGGATGTCGAGAGAGAGGGATCCCCCAACCCTTGATCATGCAGTCTTCCGGCGGGGTGACCTCGATTGCCCAGGCGGCGGCCCACGCTTCGGTGGCTTTGCTCTCGGGGCCGGCAGGTGGGGTTTACGGGGCGGCCTATCTGGGTCGCCTGAGCGGCTACCTCCACTTGCTCAGCTTCGATATGGGGGGAACCAGCACCGATGTAGCCCTCATCCAAGATGGGATCCCTCAGGTCAGCCCGTCAGCGGTGGTGTGCGGCCTGCCGGTGCAGCAGCCCCAAATCGATATCCACACCGTCAGCGCCGGCGGCGGATCCCTGGCCTCTTTGTTGCCGGGCGGTGGGCTGCAGGTGGGGCCGGAGAGTGCCGGCTCCAACCCCGGGCCGGCCGGCTACGGCCGAGGGGGAACGGCTCCCACGGTGACCGATGCCAACCTCTGGCTGGGGTACTTGCCGGACGGCGGTCGGTTGGGCGACTCCGTCCAGTTGCGGCGGGAGCTGGCGGAACAAGCCATAGCCACGCTGGCGGATCCCTTGGGCTTGAGCTTGCAGGAAACTGCCGTTGGGATTCGCACCCTGGCCAACGCTGCCATGTCACGGGCCTTGCGGGTGATCAGCGTGGAGCGGGGCTGGGATCCTGCCGATTTTGCCCTGCTGGCCTTTGGTGGAGCTGGGCCCATGCATGCCTGTGCTCTGGCGGAAGAGCTGGGCATCCGCAAGATCTTGATCCCGGCTGCCTGTGGCGTGCTCTCGGCACTGGGCATGGCTTTGGCCGATCTGCGGCGGGACTACCGGCGGGCCATCCTACAACCCTTGCAGCGGCTGGCGTCGGATTCAGGGGGATCCCTGCTAGCCCAGTGGGCAGAACCCCTGATCCGCCAGGCCCAAGCCGACTTACAAGAGCCGGCGCTGCACTTTAGCTTGGACTTGCGCTATCGCGGCCAGTCTTTCGAGCTGGAGATCCCGGTGCACCTGTCAGAGCCGATTGCTCGCCTGGAACAACAGTTTCACCAGGCCCACCGGCAGCGCTATGGCTGGCAGGATTCGGCCCAGCCGGTGGAGGCGATCCAGTTGCGTCTGCGGGCGGTGCAGGCTCTGCCCACCGTGCCTCTGACTGCACCTTGCCCTTTGCCAGGGGATCCCCTCAAGGGGCGGCGAGAGGCCTGGATGGGCGGCCAGATGCGGTCAGTGCCGGTCTACGATCGGCAGCGCATGGGTGTGGGGTTTCAACTGCGCGGGCCGGCGATCGTCGAGATGCCGGAGGCAACTGCGGTAATCGACGCCGGTTGGACGGCTGCCATTGACGCCGTGGGAACCTTGGTCTTGAGCTGCGGATGAACTCATCTCTCACGTTGGGAGAGAGGTGAGGGCGGACGATGGGACTCGAACCCACGAATGGAGGATCCACAATCCTCTGCCTTAACCGCTTGGCTACGCCCGCCAGGATTTCGGGTATCTAGCTTAGCATGGGAAAAACGGGACTGAGCTACAAAGTCGAAGCACCCCAAAATGCTACCCAAAGCCGATTTACTGCAAGGGGCAGAGTATCGAGAAACCCTGGCACGGGTCTTGGATTGGGGAGACCAAGCCCTCAAAACCTGGCAAGTGGTCTGGAGCGACTTCCTTTCCCCACCCGAACTAGCCGAGGTGCAAGCTCGGCTGCGCAACTTGACCGAACTCCAAGTGTGGGCTTGGGGAGGGTACCCCCAGGCAGAGCGCCAACGCTTGGCCCTGGCTCGCTCTGAAGTGAGTCTGGAGGTCGGGGATCCAAAGCCCGATCAAGAAGGGATCCCCTTGGCCGCCCTGCAGATTCAAGGCAACTTCCTGTTCGACCCGGCCACCCACCGGGATTTTCTGGGAGCCTTGTTGGCAGCCGGCATCGCCCGCGAGAAGGTGGGAGACATCCTCGTGTTGGGAGACTCAGGTGCCCAGGCCATTGTGGTGCCCGAACTGGTGGACTATCTCAGCCTCAACCTGACTCAGGTGCGCACGGTGCCTGTCAAAGTGAGCCGGATCCCTCTGAGCCAGTTGAAAGTTCAACCCCCCCGCGTCAAATCCATCACCAGCGTGGAAGCCTCTTTGCGCTTGGATGCAGTGGCCTCAGCCGGGTTCGGCATCTCCCGCAGCAAGATGGTGGAAGAAATCCAACGGGGGGAAGTGCGGGTCAATTGGAAGCCCATTACCCAAGCCAGCTACACCGTTGGCCCTCAGGATTGGATCGCCATTCGTGGCCGCGGCCGGCTGCAAATTGAAGAGGTAGCCGAAACAAAGAAAGGCCGCTTTCGAGTCCAAATGAAGCGGTATCTCTAGGTTTTTTCTGGCCTGAGCTTGGGCAGATCCTTAGCTACAGGAAAATGCTCTAGAAAAAAGAGAAAAAAGCCCAAGGATAAAGCAAATACTCTAAGTAAAACAACTTCCAGATCAGTTGATAATAACCAACGATCGCATCTCGGCGACTGAGATCGAGGTGGACACCATAGCATAAGAGGATCCCCAGCCCTAACAAATGACCCACCAACAGCCAGAGGCCGTTGCCCGCGAGGGGCAAGGAGATCCCCACCCCGATAAACCCCAGATAGCAAAAGGCCAAAATGGTGATACAAAACCTTGAAATCCGCTCTGGCCCAAAGCGCAATGAGAAGGTGGCAATGGCAAACTGGCGATCCCCCTCCATGTCGGGAATATCTTTAAAAAGGGCGATCACCAAGCCGAAAATCGACATAAATCCCGTTAGCCAAACAATCGGAGCAGAAAGCTCGACCCTTCCTTGCATCACCTGCTGAAAATGGCTGTAAAGGCCCAAATTGACGATCAAACCGCGCACGCTGTAAATGCAAGCCGAGGCCGCCAGCGGAAACCGCTTCAAACGCAAGGGGGGCAACGAATAGGCCGTGCCGATCCCATTGCTCAACAGCACCGTCAGCAACAGGTAAGGGATCCCAGCCGCGGCCAGCAGGAGGGACGCCGCCCCACAAGCCACGACGATCCCCAGCCCCTGTCGCCAACTCAGGGATCCGGCAGCCAAGGGCAAATGGGGTTTGTTGACGCGATCGATTTCCACATCCGTCAGTTGATTCAAGCCGACGATGTAAACGTTGGCGGCCAAACAGGCCGCCCAAGCCAAGCCCAATTGGGGCAGCGCCGAGAGAACCGGTTGCAGGGATCCGGCAGCCACGAACCCCGCCAACAGGTAGAGGCCCAGCACGCTGGCGCTGGTGCCATAGACGGTGTGAGGCCGAGCAAAACGCCAGAGAACTTGTGGACGCAACATTCAAAAAAGCTAGGGAGAATCTTTCAAGAAAGAGGCCAAAGCTGCCCAGCGGGGATCCACCGCCGGCGCGGGAGATTCCACCCCAATGCCCGGACAATCGGGACGGCAGGGCAACTGGCGGGGCATCTCCAGATGTAGGTGCTGGTACATCCAGTCTTCGACATCCAGCTCACCATTGCAGGGCAGGCTCTCCAGCAGATCTGCTTCGTCTTGCAATTCCAGCTCCAAGGGCAGAGGCTCGGAACTGGGCTCCCGGATCAGGATGATCTCCTCAACTGCCAGATGCAGCCGGTGGTTAAACTGCTGTAGGCAACGGTGACAGGTGAGAGTCACAATGGTGTGGGCTTCGGCACTGACCTCGAGAAAGTGGCCCCGATGGCTGACTTCTAGGGATCCCTCGACAGGGGTCAAGCTCTCAAAGCCCGCAAAAAATTGCTTGAACTGCAACGCCTGGGTCTGACCTGGCATCTGCCGCAGATCGGATAGACGAATGGGCCTTAACATCGCGCCCCCTCCTTCGCACGTTTTGGGTAGCAGGGATCCCTGTTGTCAGGGTAGCAAGAGAGCTCAACGGGTCGCGGCCCAAATTTTCAGGACGAGGAAGCCAGTCGGATCACCAGGCGACGGTCGGGCTCTTTACCACGGCTGAAGGTTTCCAAATCGGCGTAGGCAGGGTCTTTCAGCAGCGTGTGGATCTGCCGCCGCTCAGCAGCCGAGAGATCTGGAAACTCGTATTCGCGGCCACCGGCTCTCACCTTTTCCACAGCAGCAGCCACCAAAGCCTTCAGCTCCTGCAAACGCCGCTGACGATAGCCGTCTAGATCCAAAATATAGGGCTGCTGCTGGTCTTCCGGCAGGTTGAGGTTGAGAAGGGTGTTGGCCAGGTATTGCAACGCATCCAGCACCACAGGAGAGCGCTCTTCCTCCAGACCGGCCTCTTTGGAAGACGGCAAGGGCGATGCAGACACCTTGGAGAGCAGGAGTTGCTTCTGATCCGAAGTCAAAGAAGCCGCCTCGATTTCCAACACCTCACCCACCACCCGCACCTCCGCCGCGATCCCCATGGCCATCAGCACCTGCTGCAACCACTGCTTGGCTCGCTCTTGGTTGGCCACAAAGGTGGACTTGCTGGGGGAGTCAGATTTCTTAGCGGCAGATCCCGTAGAAGACTTAGGGCGGCTCATCTTGGGCAGCTTCCAACGTTGAAAGTGAGCTATCAACACTCAACAAGTCCACCCCAGCAGCTAGGCTTCCCTAGGGCTCAAAGGGCAGGGATTCACGGCCTTCCTTGGCTGCCCTGGGCTTGCTCGATTTCTCCACTTCCTTGGCCTCCACCGCTATTGTCTGGGCAGCCCGACGGCGCTCCTCTTCCACCAACTGCTGCAAGTTCTCCGGCAATGGCTCCCGCGAGAGCAAGAAAGTCTGCAGCGTTTGGAAGATGTTGGAGACGAGGATGTAGAGCAAGACCCCCGCCGGCAACGGGAAAAACAGGAACATCGCCGAGAACAGCACCGGGGTAACACGAGCCATGGAACTCTGGCTGGGATCCTCTTTGCCCATATCCTGTCCGGCGTTCGTCAGGTACTGGTTCAGGTAAATGGACACCCCAAAGATGACGATCATGGCAATGATGTCCCAGTGGATGGTGCCATCCGGGTCAAAGGCTCCCACACGGCCCAACTTGTCGATGAACAGGAAACCGGTATCCGAGGCCAAACCGGGAATCGACACTTGCACAGTCACGTCCCCCGGCTGCAGGGCCAGCAAGGTGCCGTCTGGCTGGATCTGGGCGCGATCTTCCCCTTTGGTGATCTTCCAGGTGGGCTGCAACAGGTTGGGATCCCCACCTGCTTCTGTCACCAACTGCTCAAAGGGCTTGCCCCCCGGCCCCTGCAGCAAAAATTGCACCTCTTCCCCGACGGCGATCTTGGTACCCTTAGGCACCACCAGCACCACCGGCTTATGGAGAGAATCGGTCACAAAAATGTTCTTGCTGGGGCTAACGTAGGGAGCGGGCACCACCTCAGCCGCCACCTCCGCCGGCAGGATCTGCAAGTTGACGTCGTAGGTCACTGCGGCAAAGGGGGATCCCCGCAGCGTGGCAAACAGGGCAAACAGCACCGGCATTTGAATGAGCAGCGGCAGGCAGCCCCCTAAGGGATTGGCCCCCAGCTCGCTGTACAGCTTGGCCTGGGCTTCGCGCAGCTTTTGCGGATCGTCCCGATACTGCTCCTGGATTTCTCGCATCCGCCGCTGCATGACAGGGTTGATCACCTTCATGCGTCGCATGTTGCGGATGGATCCGACATTGAGCGGGTAGAGAGCAAAGCGGATCACCAACGTCAGGAAGATAATGGCCAGTCCATAGCTGGGCACGATCCCATAGAAAAAGTCCAGGATCGGCAGCATGACGTTGTTGGAGAGGAATCCGACTCCGAAGTCCATGAGGGGGTGCTGGCGAATGTCCGTAACCTATTGTAATGGCTTCCGTCCGGTTGACGAGGACGTTTTCCCGGACTTTCCGCTAGAGCAGGGTTGACAAACCCACGCACAATCTGAACTGGGGATCCCAAGGCCACCCAAGAGCTCCTCATCGGCAGTTGCCTAGCGGTGCTTTTTTCTCCTATGATGGAAAACGCTTAATCCTCGGTAGCTCAGCGGTAGAGCGGTCGGCTGTTAACCGATTGGTCGCAAGTTCGAATCTTGCCCGGGGAGTGTGTCCGCAATTGATCGAAAAGCTGGATCGGGATCCCGCATGCTTGGGGGCGAAGGCCAAGTCTTCGGTCTTATCGAGGATGGGGCACCTCCCGATGGGGGGAGAAGGGATGTGAAGGCCGGCTGAGGAGCCTGCCTCGCCGGTTGGCTGCTCCCGGCAAAGCGTCCCTCTATCTTTTGCGGCAGGGAGTATGTCAAAATACCCTCTGGCTGTCTATTCCCACTTTGAGGGTGCCTGCTGTGATCGACCTGTCGCGGATCCCTGCCCAACCGAAGCCCGGCCTGCTCAACATTTTGATTGAGATCCCCGGCGGCAGCAAAAACAAGTATGAGTTCGACAAAGACATGGGGGCGATGGCGCTGGATCGGGTGCTCTACTCCTCGGTGCAGTATCCTTACGATTACGGCTTTGTGCCCAACACGCTGGCCGGAGATGGGGATCCCTTGGATGGCTTGGTGATTATGGATCAGCCCACCTTCCCCGGCTGTGTGGTCACGGTGCGCCCGTTGGGCATGCTGCAGATGATCGACGGCGGGGATCCGGATGAGAAGTTGCTGTGTGTGCCCGCTAAGGATCCCCGCTACGCTTCGGTAACCAAGCTGGAGGACATTGCCCAGCACCGCCTGGATGAGATTGCGGAGTTTTTTGCCACCTACAAGCGCCTGGAAAAGAAGGAAACCCAAATCTTGGGCTGGAAAGGCTTGGCCGAAGCCGAGGCGATCATTGCCAGTAGCATTGCCGCCTACAAACAGCCCAAGTAGGCACCTTCAAGAGCTGCCAACCGAAAAAGCTTCCTGGCGATGTTGTAACAGTCGCTCTGGGGTGAGAGGGCCTTCGATGTGCTGCCAAGGCAGAGGATCCACTGGATCCCAGTCGCTGTGCACGTAGTAGTCCAAGGGCGGCAGTTGTCCCTTGAGCTCTTTGAAGGCGCGGCGGAAGCTGCCCAGAGACTCGCCCCACTGCCGCGCCAACTGCAAGACTCGGGCCACCCGCCGATCCCCCCGCGAGATGAGGGCTTGGATCACCGACCAACTGTAGCTTTCGGGACGGAACTCCACGCCCAGGGGACGCAGATGTTTTTGATACCACTGCAGCTTTTTCTCGGCCTGGGGATCCACCCCCTGCCACTGGAAGGGGGTGTGGGCCTTGGGCACAAAGGTGCTACAGCCCAAAGTCAAGCGCAGGCGGGGAGCCGCCTTCTTGAGCTCCTTGAAAAGAGCAACCGTCGCTTCCAGGTCGGCCTGGGTTTCCGCCGGGATCCCCACCATGCCGTAGAACTTGATCCCCTTCAGTCCGCCGGCCTGGGCGTGGGCGGCCGCCGCCAAGATTTCTTCATTGGTCAGCTTCTTGTTGACGATCCGGCGCAGCCGTTCTGAGCCGCTTTCAATGGCCACGGTAATGGACTGGCTGCCGCGGCGGGAAAGCACTTGCGCCAAGCGAGGCGTGACCGTGCCCGTGCGCACCGAGGCCAGGCTAAGGCGCACCTGCTCAAAGCGATCCTGCGCCAGGTACTCCAGCAACGGCTCAAACTGGGGGTGCTGGGTTACCGAAGCCCCCAAAAGGCCAATCCGCTGGGTAACCTGCAGCCCCCGCTCCACCGCCGGGATCAGATGCCCTTCTACGTCGGCCGCCCGGAAAGGCAAAGTCAGGTAGCTGGCCAGGCAAAAGCGGCACATCTCGGGGCAACTGCGCACCACCTCCACCATGTAGATGCTCTCCCAGGCCGCTTTGGGGGTAACCACGGTGGACACCGAGAGGGTGTTGCCGCGGAAGGTGTGCTTGCGGATGGAGCTGGGGATCCCGTCCCGCTTGGGAATGACCTTTTCCACCGGGCCGTCGGGGCCGCGGTAGTGGACTTCGTAGAGGCTGGGCACGTAGATCCCCGGCACCTGAGCCAGCGCCCGCAGCTTTTCGGCCCGGGATCCCTGCCGTACCTGGCGGTAGGTCTGGATCATCTGCTCCACCAGCCCCTCCCCATCCCCCAGCAGGATCAAGTCAAAGAACGCAGCAAAGGGCTCAGGGTTGGCCGTCAACACCGGGCCGCCGCCAAAAACCAAGGGATGCGCTTCTTCCCGCGCCTCGGCCTGGAGGGGGATCCCCTGTCGTTCCAACAGATCCAGGATATGGACGTAGTCCAGCTCCCAAGACAGGGAAAAACCCACCAGCTCCGGATCCCGCGGCAGCGGCTCGGCCAGGTCGGTAAACAGGCGGGCAACCGCCACCTCGCGGCGGCTGGCCAGCAGGCTCCAGATGACCTGGTAGCCGAGGCTGGTGATCCCTACGGAGTAGGTGTTGGGAAAGGCGTAGATGACCCGCACCGCGTCAGGCGCAGGTGTGGCCGGGGTGAAGAGAAGCTGTTCCAGAGCCAATTCCGAGGTGGCCAAGGCAGTCTAAGAAAGGGGGATGGGCGGCAAGGGCCTACTTTCCCAGCTTAATCGGGGTTTTGTCAGGCTGCGTCCAGGGCCAGCAGGGACGGCCAGATCGTCCAGAATGGAAGGGATCCCGACCCGCTCCTACCTGGATGGCTTCCCCCCTCAACCAACGCATCCGCCGCTTCTACGATGCTTCCTCCGGCCTGTGGGAGCAGGTGTGGGGGGAGCACATGCACCATGGCTACTATGAGCCGGGCCAGACCGGCAAGGATCGCCGCCAAGCCCAGATCGATCTCATGGAGCGAGTGATTCAATGGGGCCAGATCGGGGATCCTAAACCCCCTCAGCACATCCTCGATCTCGGCTGTGGCATTGGAGGGAGCAGCCTGGAGCTGGCGCGGCGCTTTGGCGCCGAGGTAACAGGCATTACCCTCAGCCCTGTCCAGGCCCGACGGGCCACGCAGCGGGCCCAGGAGGCCAGTCTGAGCCACAGGGTGCGCTTTTGGGTGGCCGATGCCCTGGAAATGCCCTTTGCCGACCACACCTTCGATCTGGTCTGGGCTCTGGAAAGCGGCGAGCACATGCCAGATAAGCGGCGGTTTCTGGCCGAGGGCTGGCGGGTCTTGCAGCCGGGCGGGCAGATGATGGTGGTGACCTGGTGCCACCGCGAGGGATCCCTGAGCCGCCAGGATCAGCGGCTTTTGCAGCAGATCTACGACGTGTACTGCCTGCCCTATGTCATCAGCTTGTCGGAGTATGAAGCACTGGCCCAAGAGGTGGGGTTCGAGCAGTTGCGCACCGCCGACTGGTCGGAGCGGGTGGCCCCCTTTTGGGATGAGGTAATTGCCTCGGCTCGCGATTGGCGGTGGATCCCGGCTTTGGTGCGCAGCGGCTGGGTCACCGTTCGTGGGGCGCTGGGGCTGGGCCTGATGCGGCGGGCCTATGCCACCCGCTTGCTGCGCTTTGGCTTGCTGAGCGGCTTCAAGCCTGCAAGTTAGGGATCCCATACCCCCCTCTCCCTTGGGAGAGGGGCTGGGGGTGAGGGCAGCAGCGCTGGCCACGTAAGCGACAGGGAAAGTGGGCTCAAAAGTCCTGCTGGGGTGGCGTTGCGCCAGCAAGTTCTAGGTACTTCTGCTTCACCGCCTGAATATCCTGCCACATCAACCACTTGGGGCTGCCGGGGGTGCGGTCAGGGTTGCGCAGCAAGTAGGCGGGGTGGAAGATGGGCATGCACCAGCGCCCCTGCCACTGGATCCACTCGCCGCGGATCTTGGTAATGCCCCGCTTATCCCCCAAAAGGGAGCGCACCGAAGTGGCCCCCGTCAACAAAATGATCCAGGGATCCACCAGGCGAATCTGCTCCAAGAGATAGGGTCGGCAGGCGTCCATCTCCGCCTGGGTGGGTACGCGGTTGTTGGGGGGGCGGCATTTGACCACATTGCAGATGTAAGTATCCCGCTCGGGATCCAGCCCCACCGAGGCCAGGATCTTGTCCAGCAACTGGCCGGACTTACCCACAAAGGGCAGGCCTTGCAGATCTTCGTTTTCCCCCGGCCCCTCGCCAACAATCACGATCTTGGCTTTAGGGTTACCTCGGTGCACCACCACATGGGTACGGTTGGCCGCCAACTCACAGCGCTGGCAGACCCGGCAGTGCTGCTCCAGTTGTTCTAGATCCCGATAGGTGCCGGGGGGAATGGGCACCTGAGCCGAGAGCGGGATCTGATCCCATTGGGGAAGCGTCTCCGTTGCAGAGGCAGGTGGCTCTAGGGGATCGTCAAATAGGCTGGGCTGAAGCTCCGAGGGTCTTTTCTTGGCAGCCATTGCAAGGTAAGGGATCCTTGTGCAGCGATCTTCGGCTGCTCCTCTGCTCTTGTCAAGCTTGGAGTCTCTTTCCCCAAAAGGGCAGCCTTTACGTCTTGATGAACTACCCCACCGCGCAGGCGGGTGGGGTTTCCCCATCCGCTTGACGGCGAGATTTTTGTCTCTTCCTCTGCCCCAGTTGCTTCATGGATCCCGTGTAC
>NZ_JANSIQ010000041.1:0-32353 GCF_047502685.1 Synechococcus sp. OH20
CGACGATGTCGAACCATCCTCGCTCCTGGCGTACGCGCCCTACCGCGATGGTCATAGGACGATCTTCTCCAGAAAAAAGACAACCGATGAAACCAATAAAGTGCAATGCAGCAGCGCTCACAGTATTTCTGAGCGGCACTGTCCTTCTATCTTACGAAAAATTAATAAATTGCAACACCTTCTCAGGATAAGGCTCTGCCCCGGCTTGGCCGGCATAGGGATCCCTTGTGTTTTAGGATGGGGAGGGTTTTGGCCGAGGGAACTGGGCCGGGAGCCGTCCGCCTCAGCAAGACAAAGGTCATCGCGATAGGGAGGGCATTGTGGTGCAAGCCAGGATTTTGTTTGCAGCGGCGGAGGCAGCACCCCTGGCAAAGGTGGGGGGCATGGCGGATGTGGTGGGATCCCTGCCCGTCGTTTTGCGCAAGCTGGGGCAGGATGTGCGCATCATCATGCCCCTGTACGGGTTTCTCTGGGACAAGTTCGGCCCGGAACCGGAGCAATATCCCCGCTCCAAGGATCCCATCTGGTCCAAACAGGTCATGGGCCAGGTGGCCGATATTTACGAAAGCGTTTTGCCCGGCACCGATGTGCCCCTTTACCTGGTCAGCCACTATTGTTTTGCCCCCCACCGCATTTACTACGGCGAGGACGAGTTCTGGCGCTTTACTTTTTTTGCCAACGCCGTGGCCGAGTTTGCCTGGACCTACTACCCTTGGAAACCCAACATCATCCACTGCCACGACTGGCACACCGGCATGATCCCGGCCTGGATGCACCAGGCTCCTGACATCGGCACCGTCTTCACCATTCACAACCTGGCCTATCAAGGGCCTTGGCGTTGGCAACTGGAACGCATGACCTGGCTGCCCTGGTATTTTTCCGCCCACAACACCATGGCTGCCGGGATCCTCTATGCCGACCAGGTGAATACGGTTTCGCCCACCTATGCGATGGAGATCCGCACCCCTCTGCATGGAGAGGGCCTACAGGATCTGCTGGCCTGGAAAGGGGAGCGCCTGCGGGGGATCCTGAATGGGATCGACACCGAGCAGTTCGATCCCCGCACCGATCCCGCTCTCGAGGCCAACTTCAGCGTTGATGATCTGAGCGGTCGGGCGGTGAACAAAGCTGCGTTACAGGCCCGCCTGGGCTTGACCGTCAACCCCGACGTATTCCTGCTGGGCATGGTGGCCCGTTTGGTGGAACAGAAAGGGATCGACTTGCTCATCCAAACCCTGGATCGCTTTTTGGCCTATAGCGATTCACAATTTGTCTTGCTGGGCAGCGGCGAAGCCTACTACGAGGGGCGGATCCGGGAGATGGCCGAGCGGCACCCGGGCAGAATGGCCTATCAACAGGGTTACCAGCCGCAACTGGCCCAGTTGATCTACGGAGGAGCCGATGCCTTTTTGATGCCCAGCCGCTTTGAACCCTGTGGCATCAGCCAGATGATCGCCATGCGTTATGGGTGTGTACCCATCGTCCGCCGTACGGGGGGGCTGGTGGATACCGTCAGCCATCATATTCCCAGCAAGGGAACCGGCACCGGCTACTGCTTTGATCGCTACGAAGCCCTGGACTTCTACACCTGCTTGGCGCGGGCTTGGGAGGCCTTTCAGCACAAAGACACCTGGCAGGCGCTGCAAAAGCGGGGCATGGCCACCGATTTCAGTTGGCATCGCTCGGCGCTGGAATACCTGCGCATGTACGAGCTGATTATGAACTTGCCGCTGAGGCCGGAAAAGACCTCCTCTCAGGCTCAACCCGCCCCATCCCTGCCCAGTTCCACTCCCGCTAAGGCTGCGCAGCCACCTCCTCGGCAACCCCTGGCTGAGGGGATCCCTGAGCTGCAGCAGAGCCACGCAGAGTGAGGTAGAGTGGAGCGGGTCAACGAGGTTTTGAGGGTTACCTGCCAATGTTCGGACGACGTCCCGCTGTTGTCGGCCAAAGTCGGCGCCAAGAGGCCGCTGCCCAGGGGCCCAACCTTCTGCGCCGTTCTTGGGCGCGGCTGGCTTTCGGCTTGTTGCTCGGCCTTGTCCTGGGCGCGGGCTCGAGTCTCTGGGCCACGGCTCAAGAGCTGCCCGCCGGACAGCAGCTCGTTCCCAACCCGCAGCAGTTTCGCGCTCTCGAACAACCCAGCAATGCCCTCAGTGTGTTGCGAGCTGAACAATTGGCCGCCGAAGCCGATGCCGCCATCCAAGCGCAAAACTACGACCAGGCCATCCAGCTTCTGCAACAGGTGTTCGACGCCTACAACCAGCGCTCCAACTACCACCAAGATCTCTCCCGTGCCTTCGCCGGGATCCAAAACCGCATCTCCGAAGAGCAGCGGGAGCTGGCCCGCGTTGCTGCCCAGGCTCGGGATCAGGCTGCCTACGATTTGGCCGTGGTCTATCGGGCTGCCGGACGTCCTGAGGAGGCCGTGGGCTGGTTGATCCAGGTCATCAAGAGCCAGACTCCAACCCGGGAGCTGGGCACCCAGGCCTACCAGCAGCTTCTGGAAATTGGCTTTGTCAGCACCCCCTTCCCCTAGCGCTGCTCTTCCAGCTTGCGATAGAAAGCCAGCGCCGTTTGCCCATAGGCCCGCTGGTCAAAGCGCAGCAGGGATCCCATCTGGTCGGGTAGCTCCTGGCCGCTGCGATGCTCGACGATCAAAGTTCCGCCTGGCTTGAGCAAGGGCGGGATCAGCGGCAGCAGGGGGGCGTACAGACCCGCCGCGTAGGGAGGAGCAAAGTAGACGTAATCAAAAGGCTCCAAACCCAGCCCTCGGCTGAGCAGCTTGCGGGCATCTCCCTGGATCACCTGAAAAGCTTGCCCCGGCTGGGCCACCTTGGTCCAGTTGGCCTGGATAAGGCGACAGGCAGAAGCAGCAATTTCGATCCCGGCCACAAAAGCCGCCCCCTGGCACAGGGCCTCTGCCCCCACCGTACCGGCCCCACAGCAGAGATCCAGCCAGCGACAGCCTTCCACCTGCCCTCGCAAGATGTTGAACAAGGCTTGCCTCACCCGGCCAGGGGTGGGTCGAGTACCCAGGCCAGCAGGGGTCTGGAGCGCCCGTCTGCCGCTGATGCGCAAGCCCATAGGCATCTATCAAGGGGTAGGTGTGGCAGGCAACTGGCCGGTCAACCCGCTGCGCTGGGCGGCGCGATCCCGTTCCATCTGGATTTGCGACACCAAAGCTTTAGGCAACTGGGCAGAAGCCTGCAGAGCTTGATCGAAAAGGGGGACAGCCTCCCGGTCTTGCCCCTTGGCAACCAAAATTTGCGCCTTGAGGTAGTAGAGCTCCGGGTTGTTGCAGGAAGCAGCAATGGCCCGATCCACCGCCTCCAAGGCCTCGTCAAAGCGCTGCATATCCCGATAGGCCAGAGCTTGGCCGCGGTAGGACAAATACTCAGGCGCCGCCAGGCGAAATTGATCCAACGCCTTCTCCCGGTAGGTCAGCAGCAAATCCATATAGCCGTTGAGAAGATTCAACTCAGGGTCGCTGCTGTCCACAGCCTGGGCGGCCCGGATGGACGCAAACAATTGGTTGAGGGTGGGCAATGCCTTGGGCAAGCCGAGCACCACCCCCTCCCGCACCACGATGTTGGCCGCCTCCAACCCATAGCCCACCCCCTCATACAGGTTGCCGCGCAAGGGATCCGTCTTTTTCATCTCGGCGGCCACCTGGCGGGTTTGGGTGGCCAACTGGGCAAAAGCATCCAGATCCCCCTCTTGGTAGGCCAGCGCCGCCAGCAAGGCATAGACCATCGGCTCGTCGGGGGAAGCTTTCTTGGCTATTTCCAGCTTCTCTCGGCTCTGGCTGTAGCGGCCCGCGCAGAAGAACTCCTCAAACGCCGCAGCCACTTCCGGGCTGATGGGGCGGGCATTGGCCCCGCTGCGAAACGGATCCTGGGCCCAAACCGGCAAGGCGGATCCCCATACCCAGCACAGGATCCCCACCAGCTTGGCCCCTCTGCTGAACTTGTCGCTTCTCATCCTCTGTGCCTCAACACCCACTGGGACCGGTCTAGCGAATCGGCGCGTGCTTGACCTGCTCTTCAGCGCAGCAGTTGCGCAATCGCAGCAATGGCCGCATCCTGAACCAACTCGTTGGGCTCGTAGGCCAGCAGATCGTGTAAGGGATCCAGAGCGCGCGGATCCCCAATTTGGCCGAGGGCGCGGGCTGCTGCCTCCCGCACCACCGGTTCTCCATCCGCAAGCTTGGTCAGCAAAGCCGGCACCGCCTCAACCGCCCGCATTTGCCCCAGCTGGTAGATGGTTTGCAGTTGGGCCTCCAGGGGAGTTGCTGCAACCGTGGGAGCCGAGCTATACACAGAGATGCCAGGAGAGTAGCCGTAGTAGCCTCGGCTTGCCATGGCGATGGCCGAGAGAGCCTGCAGCGCCTCTAGGGCACGATATCGCTCTGTCTCGCTCATCTGAGGCAGTTGGGCCACCAGATCATCAAAAGCTCGCTGTACAGGATCGGCAGCCTGGTGGGCAATGCGGGTTAAGTGGCGGTCAGCCTGTACCTGCTGCCAAGACTGAAACGCTGCCAGACCTGCCACCACCAAAGCCGCATCGGCCAAAACAGCCAGCAGCGCCATTCCCCCCCAGATCTTGCTGCGACGGCTGAGCTTTCGCATCTGCTTATCCACGTAGCTAAAGGCCTGGTGCTGCCGTTCCCAGAAGTCGGGGGCCACCTGCAGAGTTTGGGCACTCAGATCGGGAGACAGAAGGTTTTCCTCGCGGGCTACCTCCAAGCTTTGTAGCCTTTGGTTCAAGCGAGAAAATTGTTTCGTCCAGAGCCAAGTAAACATCAAGTCACACCCTCCCTCCAAGCTTGCCCATAGCGGCTGGTGCTGTCACTCGGTGTCAGGCAAAGTTTGCCGACCCTTCCCTGCCATAAAGGTGAACTTATGCGCCAGGATAGCAAAAGCACCGGCTCCCCACCACCCAGTCTTTAACTTGAACTTGGGGTTGCAGGATGTCACTCATTGTAGACAGGCCAGCGAAGGGTGCCGACCGCGTCAGCGGGACGGAGTCCTTGGGGTTGACCGTACTTGCGTGAGTGCTAAGCACCACTTCGCGACCGAGGGAAGCCGCAGTCTTCCCTTCTCTTTTGAGCAACAAGGGGAGTGAGGACTTGACGAGCTTGGGGGGGAACAAGCCCAAAGGCTACGGGCTACTATGCCTCATAGTTTGGCCGGAGCACTCTGGGGTTTACAGGCATCACGATGTCTGAGTTCCCCAAAGGTCTGTAGATTACAAGGACAAGCCCAGCTTGACTCCAAGCAGGGCATGGACCAGTAGCACACACAGGATGAAGCTGCCCACATAGGCATGGGTGGTGCGCAGGGCCTCGCGGTTGCCCCCAAAGCCGCTGAGAGACAAAGCGCCATTGGCCGCCAACAACAGCAACACCAGGGATCCCGTCCAAAAATGGGGGCTGCTCAGCAGGGGCTGGCCCTGCATGACCAAGGAGAGAAGGCCGCCGGTGTAGCCCAAGGCAATGAAGGTGGCCATCCAGGGAGCCAATTTGCGGTGATCCAAGAGCGGCTTTTGGGCCGATTCCGGCAGGGATCCCTCTGGCGTTGTGGAGGCGGCTGCCAGGCGCAAGACCCGCCCCCGCCAACCGGTCAGGCCGACGAAGCTGCCCATGACCACCACCACAATGCCCATCATCAGAGGATGTCCCCATTGCACAATGGGCTGGGGCAGGTTGAAGCCGGCAAAAAACTGGGCCACCGGCTGCAAGGCAGCCGTCAACTCATCCGAAGTTGCCGACAGATCGGGCAGAGCCACACTCAGCATAGGGATCCCTCCACCTTTGGGACAACTACAACTTTTTAACCAGTCTCCTTAACAAATCTACAACAAACCCACCTTCGATGACAGATGCCGGTGGAAAGCTTCAGGGGATGCAGCCGCAACGGTAAAATATCTAGCGGTGAAGCCGTGGTCGGCCACAGATCTTCGGCTACCGCCTGCTAACGAGCAAAACGGAGTTATTCACATGGCCAAGTTGTTCTTGGGGGATCAATCCTTTGAAGTCGAGCTGCTGACGGATGTGCCCACCAATTGGCCTGGAATTAAAGTCATGTCCAAGGGAGCTAAGCTGGATATCCCGGCGGGAACAGTGGTGAGGGTGGAGTCAGAAGATGACCATGTAACCGGCTCCTACAAGGTGGTTTATCGTTTGGCTCCCGCCTATCCCCGCAGTTGGCGGCTGCTTTTGGAGCGGGAGAGCGCGGCTCCTGCACCTCAGGCGGAAGCGGCCCCAGCCGCTCAGGTCGCCCCCTCGGCGGCCTCGTCCCTACCCAACAGCGACAAGATTTTCACCCTCAAAGTGTCCGGTTTGGTGGGAGGGGGCGTGCGCAAGAGCGTTGTCGAGTACAAAGTGCCCTTCAGCCGCCTTTCTCAAGAAGTGAAGCGCATCACCCAAAGGGGGGGCAAGATCGTCAGCATTACAGAGTCCAATCTGTTGAGCAACCTGGAGTAGGGCCCAGCTCCCCCTCTGGGGTCTGTCTCCAAGGCTGCCGATCCAGGCCCCTTCAGCCCAAGCCGCTTTGACGGGCGCTCCCTGCTGTTTTTCCGGCGGCGATTGCATGGGTATCCCCAATCGGAAGAGAGGGGTGGTAGTCTGGCGTTGGTTTTGCCCTTGTCTGGGGGTAGGCTTTGGGTGGGAAAAGGCATTCCAGCAAGGGCTCAACTCTTGCGCTTGAGCGCCGATAACACCATCGGGAGTGGGGAGGAGGTCATGACGTCTCGGCAGCATCCGACGCGCTTGGGAGGGTCGATACCCCAAGGCAATTCAGGCTCCAGATCGACAAGGGGATCGCAGCCGTACTCCTCGCCCACTCCACGACAAAGCCTTTCCGATTCCTCTCGGCATGCGCCGGCAAAGTCTCGACCTAGGGTGCTCCCCTTTCTAAACTTGCTGGTGATCCTGCTGGGATTTGGAACCGGCGCCCTGGTGGCCTGGGCAACCGCTCATCCCAACTGGGCCAGCCGCCTGCCGGCGCTCTTGCCGCCTCTGGCCGAGATCCCTGCCCCCCGCGCCCAGGCCAAGGCAGCCCAACAGCGCCCGCCCCTCCCCCAAGAGCCGCAACTGCAGCGGGATCCTTTTGCGTTGGATCCCTTGGCCAGCCTCTCCTACGTGCCCGCCATCATGTATCACGATGTGGTGGCTGGCCGCAAAGAGGTCTGGTTTGACACCACAGCGGCGGAGCTGCGGCAGCACTTTGAGGCCATCAAGCAGGCGGGGCTGACCCCCATCCACATCGACCAACTCTACAAACACCTGCGGGACGGGGATCCCTTACCGGAAAAAGCCATCCTGCTCACCTTCGACGACGCTTACCTGGGCCTGTACGAGAACGCCTACCCGCTGCTGAAGGAGTACAACTACCCTGCCACCTATTTTGTGCAGACCGGCTTTGTCGGCGTGCCCACCAGCAAAGACCACTTCACCTGGGATCAGATGCGGGAGATGGATGCCAGCGGGCTGATTGACTTTGCCGCCCACACCGTCAACCATCCCCCCGACCTGCGGCTGCTGGACGATGCCCGCCTGCGGCGAGAGGTGTTAGACTGCAAGACCAAGCTGGAGCAGGAGCTGGGCCACCCCATCCACTACTTCGCCTATCCGGAAGGCAATCGGGACGAGCGGGTGAAGCAATACCTGGCGGAGGCGGGTTACTGGATGTCCTTTACGATGGATCCCGGCTTTACGGGACAGTCGCCCAGCTTGCTGGAGGTGCGCCGCTTTAACCAGTTTCGCCTCACCGAGGCCATTATCGGCGCCCGCACCTTCACCCTTGGCCGCAGCCCCGACTACTGGCTGGATGGGACGCAACCCTTGACCCTGACCGATGAGGTGATCGACAGGGTGCGGGTGCTAACCATCCGCGGCGGACGGGCAGCTACAGTGCACGCGGAGCGGCGCTACGAGGTAAGAACCCTAGTCCAGCGCTACCAGGCCGATGCCGGCATTAACGGCAGCTTCTTCTCCATCCCCTGGATTAACTCGGCCAGCAACGTCATGGTGGGGCCGGTGATGGCCGCCAACCACAAGACTTTCATCCCCGGTCGCCCCGAAGACGACAAGGTGGTGCGCGGTCGTCCCCTGGTGCTGCTGGGCAGGGATCGGCTGCGCTTTGTACCCTTTGATCCCGACACCATGACCCAGCTCGACAACCTTCGCCAGCTCATGCCGGATGTCACGGATCTGTTTGTGGCGGGCTTGTGGCTGGTTAAGGATGGCCAGGCCCTTTCGCCAGCGGAGATTGACTCGTTTCGCCTCTCCAGCGCCGCCGAGTTTCGCCCCCGCGCCTTTTTTGGCGTAGACAACCAGGATCAGGTGGTGATCGGGGTTACCAAAACCCACGTCAACGCCGCCATCCTGGCCAGCCTATTGCCCAAAATCGGGATCCGTGAGGCGGTGCTGCTGGACTCTGGCTTCAGCACCTCACTGGTCTACCAAGGGGAGATCCTCGCCACCGGCCATGCCGGCCCCAACCAGCCCAGCCGCCCTGTCCCCCACGCCATTTTGCTCTACGACCTAACCCGTCTGTGGAGGGAGGATCCCCGCCCGCAGGAAAGGGCCGCTTCCACAACCGATCGGGTGGAAGGGCTGGTGCAGCTTCTGCCGGCTAGCGACCAAGATGCAGCCAAAGCCTACCTGAACAGCGTTCTGGCCGGCCGGCGCACCCTCAAGCGGGGGGAGCGGGGCCCGGCCGTGGTGGCGGTGCAACTGGGCTTAAGCCGCCTGGCCGCTCAGCAGGGACGGCTGGATCTGCTCCCCTCTGGCCCTGATGGGGTATATGGCAATGAGGTGGCCCAGGCAGTGGCAGAGTTGCTGTTGGCCGAACCTGGGCTGGGCGAGACGGGATCCCCGCAAGCGATCCCCACTCCCCTGGTGGCGGGAACGGCAACCCCATCCAGCATCGATGCTCAACTGCTGCAACAGCTGCTGGAGCGGGTTAATCTCGCCACAGCTTCTGTGTTGGTGGATACCCGTCTGGAGCGGCCAACTTGGCCTCTGGAGCACAAGCCGACCCGGAAGCTGCTGCCGAGAGCGGCTCTAGAGTAGAGTTAGGGGGCCTCGACTCTGGATCCAACTCCTAGGGGATCCAACCTTCCCTGCCAACCTAGGCCACTGCGGAGAAAGACAGGTCTGCCGGCAACAAACACGCCCATAACCCGGAAGGGCTTCTCCCGCAAGATCACCAGGTCGGCCCTCAGCCCTGGGCAAAGAGCCCCCCGATCCTGGAGGCCAACGGCCTGGGCGGGGTTGCGGCTGACCAAGGCGATGGCCTGGGGCAACTCCAAAGCCTGCTTCTCCGCCAGGGCAAAGGCAGCTCTTAGCGCGGCAGCCGGCGAGTAGTCGGTGGCCAGAGCACCTAGGGATCCCGCCTTCAGGGCTTGCAGGGCGGAGAGATTGCCCACATGGGAGGATCCCCTGAGGGCGTTGGGGGCACCCATGACCACCAGCAAGCCCAACTGTTGGGCTTCGCCAGCGGCCTCCAGCGTGACCGGGAACTCGCTAATCTTTACGCCCAGCTTGGCCATCAACTGAACCTTGTCAGAGGAATCGTCGTCATGGGAAACCAGCGTGACTCCCCGCTCTTTTGCCTGCTGGGCCAGCTCGGCAAGGGCAGGGAGAACTTCTAGCTGGGATGGGTTCCTGAGGCTGGCGGCAACCTCCTCAGGCTGCTGGCCCAGGTGACGGGCCATATAGCGAACGTAGTCTTCTAGGGTCGGGAACTGGCCTTGGCCAGGCGTGTGATCCATAAACGAAAGGAGATCCACCCAACCTTGGCTGAGGGCGTGGCGAACGGCTGCTGCTCCCAAGGGGCGAGAGACTTCGTAGCGGGCATGGATCCGCAAGTCCAGCGACAAATGGGAACGCAGGGCAACCAATTGCTCGGCCAGGGCCAAAGCGGTCTCCGGGCTGCGCCAACCAGGCAGGCCCTCCCAAAAGGACAGGGTGACAAAAGCAGTGGTCATGCCTGCTGCCAGAGCTCGGTTTTCCCAAACCTCCAGAGCCATCTCGGCAGCCAACTGTACCCCTGGCCGCGGCTCCAGCTCCGGCTCTAGGCTGTCGGCGTGGAGATCGATGACGCCAGGGACGAGGGTTAAGCCCTGTAAAGGGATCCCTTCGTCCACCTGCCCTTCTCGAATCTCGGCAATCCACTCCCCCTCCAGCCGCAGGGATCCCAGCGGGAGCACTTGGTCAGGGAGAACCAGCTTAAGTCCGGACAGCCACATCTTGCTTCTCCTCCAGGTGGTAGGTTTTGTCCACCAAGCCCGCCACGTCTTCTGGCGAGTGGAAAACGCCAACAAGCGCAGTTCCCTGCTGCTTCAGAAGGCGAAGGCGCTCCCGCAGAGCTTTCCTGGCCCCTGCATCCAAGCTGGCCGTGGGCTCATCCAACAGCAGCAAGGGATAGGGATGAATGAGCGAGCGGGCCAGGTTGAGCTTTTGTTTTTCGCCCCCAGAGAAACCCGTGGGGAAAGCCTCCAGTAACTCGGGCTTTAGGTTCAGCTCCAGGAGCAGCTCTGCCGCCCGCTGCCGTGCTCGGCTTTCTTCTACACCTCGCCACAGCAGCGGCTCCGCCACCAGCTCCAGGGCGGTGGTGCGGGGTCGGGGATCCAGAAACTGGCTGACATAGCCGATGTACTCCCGCCGGATCCACAAGATCTCGCGATCCCCCAAACGCGCCAGATCCACCCTTCCGCGAGGAGTCTGCAGAAGGATCTGCCCCCCTGTGGGACAGTAGCTGCGATAGAGCGTCCGCAACAGGGAAGACTTGCCGGCGCCATTGGGGCCCTCTAGGAGCAGCAACTCCCCTGCTTGTAGGGAGAAGCTCACCTGTCTGAAAGCCAGAACCTCCCGTCCCAGCCGGTGCAGGAAAAACCGCTTTTCCAAATCGATAACTTGCAGCATCTCTCTACAGCCTTGCGGCAACCAAATCCTGAGTAAAGGGGTGGCGGGGATCCTCCAGCACCTGGTCGGCGAGGCCTTCTTCTACCACCTCTCCCTGGTGCAAAACCACAATCCGATCCGCCAATGCCCGTACCACCGAGAGATCGTGGCTAACCAAAATCAGACTCATCCCCAACTGCCGCTTGAGGCGGCGTAGGGTGTCCAAGAAGGTTGCCTGCACCAGCAAATCTAAGCCAGTCGTTGGCTCGTCCAAGAGGATGGCCGTTGGCTCTTGAGCCAAGGCTTTGGCAATCTGCACCCGCTGCCGCTCCCCTCCCGAAAGGAAAGTAGGCGGATCCCCTGCCCGCGCCAGGGGGAAGTCTGCCCTCTCCAGAGCTGCCTGCGCTTCCTTTTGCAAAACCCCAAATCGTCGTTCCCCCTTGAGCACAAGGGGCTCAGCAACATTGGTTAGGGCGGCAAAGCCCATGCGCAGGGCCTGGGCAGCTTCTTGATAAACCATGGCCAAGTGGCGCCGCGCCGCAGGTCGCTCGTAGGGAGAAAGCGACAGCAGATTACACCCCTCCCAGCCGGGGATGTTGAGCCAGTATTCCCCTTGCGCCATCTCCTGGAGATAGAGAATTCTCAAAAGGGTGCTCTTGCCGCTGCCAGAAGCCCCCACCACCCCCAGCACCTCCTGGGGATAGAGCTTGAGGCTGACGTTCTTGAGGGCCCAGCGATCCCCGTAGGCTTTCCAAACCTTGACCAGTTCCAGCAAAGGCCTTTCTTCAACCATGCTGCTTCTCCCCAAATAAAGGCCCACTTTCTTTGCCAGCTAGGAGTTTTTCCATATAGCCCTGGTCGGAGATCTCGTAGGCCAAGCTGCCATCCTCCTGGGGAATGGCGTTGAGAAAGACGTGGCGGCAACCGGTGCGGCGGCAGGATCCCACAATGGGTTCCGGCTGGAAGGGTCGATCCACAAAGGCCAGAGGTTCTACCTGCGTGTAAGGGGGGACAGCGTAGATCCGCTTTTCCCGACCGGCGCCAAAGAGCGTGATGTGGGCTGCCTGGTGCAGCTTGGGCAGATCCCAGCGCGGCAGGGGACTGGGATCCATCACATAGCGGCCGTGCACCAGAACGGGATAGGCTGCTCCCTTGCGGCTGTGGCCGTAGTGCAAGTGTTCTTCAAACAGGTCCACCCAAAGCAGGCTGTAGTCCCCCAGAGCATGCAGCTCCCGCGCCTTGGCATCGGAAGGCTCCACGTAGCGCAGGGGTTCAGGGATCGGGACTTGCAGGATCAAGATTTGTCCTTCTTGCAGTCGCTCCTCCGGGATGCGGTGACGGCTTTGGATGAGGGTTGCTTCCAAAGCATCGGTGGTGGTTCGAGCTCCGCTGACGTGGGCAATGAAGCGGCGCAAGTTGGCAGCATTAACCGAGTCATCCGCTCCTTGGTCGATGACCTTCACCACATCTTCCGGCCCCACGAGGCTGAGAGTAAGCTGCAGGCCGCCCGTGCCCCAGCCGCGGGCCAGGGGCATCTCTCGGCTGGCAAAGGGAACTTGATATGCCGGTATGGCCAAAGCCTTGAGAACCTTGCGCCGAATTTCTCGCTTGGCTTCAGAGTCCAAGTAGGCGTAGCTATGCTTAGGGTTCAAGAGCAGCCTCCTGATGGCTCATCCAATTGCTGAAGAACGTTACATAGTGAGGCAGTTTGTAGTGCAGGGCAAAGCCCGAAGCCTCCACGGGATCCGTGTGTACCAGAACAAACTCCTCGCTGCGGGCCGGATGGGTGGGGCGATCCATCTCCAAATCCAACATTGCGCCCGCGATAACCCGCCCCTCGTTCCAGCCCAAGCTGGCAGCAAAGCCTAAGCGGTATCCCTTCTCCCCATGCCCGACGACTTCTGCAAAGGCCAAGCGGATCCGCCCCAGGCGAAAGCTGCCTCCCCGCACCGGGTGGATAGCCCGCACCTCGAGATAGCCCACCCCCAACTCCGCCACCGTTGGGTGGGTGTGGACGTTGTAGGCCCGCATGGCGCTGTAGGCGAGGGCCAGGAGTCCCCCGGTGTCCCCTCGCGCCAAAGCTTGCAGGCGATGGGCTCTTGGCGCCGGAAACAGCAGCGGCTGCCGCGTTAGATCCGGGATCTCTTCCTCTAAGTCTTTCTCTGCCACTGGATCTTCTTCCAGCAGGCCTTGCTCTTTTAGCCAGGTTCGCACCGAAGGGTAGCGCTGGGGAGCAGCCGTGGTCTCTGGATCCACCCCTTGGGTTCCGGAAAAACCCAGCAGACGCAGGCTGTAGTCGAGGGTGGGGCCGAGGACTTGGCCGCCGGGAATGCTCTTGAAGGCTGAAGAAAGCCGTCGCACCAGGAGCAAATCTTCTTTTTTCTGAAGCTGCGCTTTGCCCAGGCGAGGAAGGGTAGTTCGATGAGCTCGCAGAAGCAGCAGCGCTTCGTAGAGATCGCCCCCGGTCTGGGCCAAGGCCTCAGCAGCCAGCTCTGGAGCCCAGAGGCCAGCTTCCGCCATCACCTGATCCAAAAGATAGGGCAAGTAGCTGGCCAGGCCCTTACTCGACTGACCTGCCCCCCTCGGCAACAATTCGCGAAAAAGGGCTTCGGCATTGAGAATGGCCTCCTGACTGCCCCGCGCCACCACGTAGCCCATCAACCCACCTCCACACTTCGCGGTATGCCTACTACATGCTGCCCGTCGGTAAGCAAGATGTCCACTCCCAACGGGTAGGCCGAGATCTGGGAGCGCAGCCGCCAAAAAGCAGGGGGCAAATCCACAGCCAAGCGCACCTCCCCAGCAATGCCGGGGCCCTTGAAGACAAGAGGGGATCCCTGGCCCCAGCCAGTTCCCAGGATGAGAGTTGCCCCGCTCTCCGGCTCCAGGTAGGTGCCCCTCTTGAGAAGCGAGAGGGTTTCCCAGCCGGCAGGCAAATCCGCCAGCCGCTCGGCAAAGACGAAGTCCGCCGCCTCCAAGGCCACAGGCCGGGGAGCCTGACCGCGCAGATCTAAGAGCAGCCAGTCTGGCGCCCAAACCCCCACATTCCCATCCACCAGGGTAATCGCAATGAGGCGGAAGGCTTGGCGCAGCGAGTGAGCTGGCAAGCGCCAAAGCCGGCCAGGGTAGCTCAGCGCCATCACCAAGGTTCGGAAGACCTGTTGGCTTTGCCGTTCGGCTGCGGGCATGGGCACGCTCATAGCGTCTCCACCTCCAAGCGCGTGGTGGCCACCTTGCGCCAGAGGCGCTCATCCTTCTCCTGGAGATGTTCCTGAGCTTCCAGGGCCAAGGCCTGGATCCGATCTTCAGCAATCCCCGCTTGCAACGCGGCATCCAGGTAAGCCAGAGAGCGGGCCAGGCGCGGCCGTTCCCCCAGCACTATTCCATAGCCTTCCACTCCCTTTCGGGGGAAGCGCAGCCAAACCTCGTAAACCAAGACTTCTCCCAGATAAAACGGCGTACCGCTGCGCGAGTCCTGGAAGGGGAGCAACAGCAGGCCCGCTCCTTCCTTCAGCTTCTGGCTAGCTCCCAGAGCGGGCCGTACCTCCCGCGCCAGAGCCACAACTGTCTTTTCGGGAGCCTCCTGCAGCAGCTCCAGGATTTCAAGAGCCTGCACCCTCACCTCCTATACCAGGGATTGGCGAATTCGCGCCGAGACCTTGTCGATTGTAAACACGGTTAGCAGGATGAGCAAAATGATGGTGGCGGCGTCCTGAAAGCGGAAGGCCCGCACCGTCTGCATCAGATCGAAGCCGATACCACCAGCTCCCACCAAGCCCAAGACTGTTGCCGAGCGCACATTGACCTCAAACAGGTAGAGCGTCACCGAGTAGAAAGCTGGGGCCACCTGCGGCCAAAAGCCATAGACAAGAACCAGCAGAGGATGGGAGCCCGTAGCCCTCACGGCCTCCACCTGCCCCATATCCACCGTCTCAATGGCCTCGGAGAGCAACTTGCCTGCCACTCCAGCCGTGTGCAGCGTCAACGCCATGATCCCTGGGAGAGGCCCCAAGCCAATGGCAGCCACAAAAACCAGGGCCAAAACCAGCTCATTGAGTCCCCTGAGGATATCCATCAGCCCGCGGACAGCCAGATAGACCACAGGAGAGCGGACGACGTTCTTGGATCCCAGGAAGGCCAAGGGAAGCACAAGGAAGTTGGCCAGAAAAGTGCCCCAGAAAGCCATGATCAGGGTCTGGAGCAAAGAGTAAAGAAAAGCTGGCAGAAAGTGCAGGCTGGGCGGAAAGAAGCGAGCGACAAAGGCAGCACTCCTCCCCAACCCAG
Source organism: Synechococcus sp. OH20 (assembly GCF_047502685.1). Taxonomy (NCBI): domain Bacteria; kingdom Bacillati; phylum Cyanobacteriota; class Cyanophyceae; order Synechococcales; family Synechococcaceae; genus Synechococcus; species Synechococcus sp. OH20. Next base: position 15,191 of record NZ_JANSIQ010000041.1, read on the forward strand.
CCAGCAGCCTGACTGGTGAGATCTCAGCCGGCCCTGCCGTCAGCAGGAGAGCCAGAAGGATCATCCCGACTAAGAGAACACCGAGGCGATCTCTCCGTTTGAGCTCTGCCGGTAAGGGGGGCAGTTTCTTAGAGTTGGCACTCAGGTTGCTTAAGAGCATTGTTAACCCTGCGGAAGGGATCATAATCTTTGTCGCTGGCCGGCTCAAAACCCTTGAGACCGCGAGCTTCTAGCCATTGCTTGCCTTCCGGTGTGTTCTCGTACTCTAGGTAGGCCGTGCGGATGGCTTCTTTGAGGTCTTCCGGCAGGTCTTTGCGGTAGGCCCAGGGAGAGGAAGGGATCGGATCGGACTTCCAGATCACCTCAAAATCTTCCAAACCCTTAATTTGGCCCTTCTTGGTGGCAATGCTGATCCCGGTATCCCAAGTCACCCCCACGGGAATGGTTCCCTGAGAGACTCCCAGGATAACCGACTCATGGTTGCCGGCAAAGGCAACTTGTTTAAAGTACTCCTTGGGCTTGATCTTGGCCTCTAGACAGAAGTAAGCCATGGGCACCTTGAAACCAGAAGTGCTCTCCGGGTCAACGAAAGCAAAATCTTTGCCCTTGGCAGCTTCTAGAGTTGTAATGCCACTGCCCTTCTTGGAAATCATCAGAGAGTGGTAAACAGTGCCCGAGCGAACAGAATCTTCCTTCACAAAGGCTTCGATGGGGGCATTGGCTTTTTCAATCGCATCGACGTAAGAGGCGGGCCCATAAAAAGCAACGTGGGTCTTCCCTTCCGCCTGGGAGAGCATCACAGCCGTGTAGTCACCAGCCACGAACAAACGCACCGGGATCCCCAATCTCTCTTTGAGGTAGTTCAGGAAAGGCGCATAGCGGGCTTCGTAATCAGCAGCACTCTCCACCGGCACTTCAGCAATGACCAGCTCCTCGGGCCAGTTCTGCTTCTGCGCCAACACCGGCACCCAACTGGCAAAGCCCAATAGGAAAGCCGCTAGAGCCAAAGCCTTTCTTCTCCGCATGAGTATTCTCCTCTGCAGCTGACTTGAAATTGAAATTGATTGAAGTTGAGTTTGAGCTTACCTGTCCTCAAGCCGTCAAGGCTGAGGGCAACCCTCCGAGGGTTTGAGAGGCTTCCTCCTCCCCGAAGTAGAGATCCTTCTCTTTTTCAGAGGTGAGAGCCGAGACTGGCCCATCAAAGAAAACCTGCCCATCCTTGAAGGCAACAACTCGGTTGGCGTAATGGCGCACCATCTCCAGGTGATGCAGGGTCACTAGGAGCGGGATGCCTTGCCGACAAACCATTCCCAGCAGTAAATCCATGATCACCTGCGCATTTTTGGGATCCAAAGCCGAGATGGGTTCATCTGCCAGGATCAGCGCCGGCTCTTGGATCAAGGCGCGAGCAATGCCCACCCGCTGCTGCTGTCCCCCCGAAAGAGCATCGGCCCTCTGCCAGGCGTGCTCGAGAAGCCCCACCTCCTCCAGTAGCCTTTCTGCTTGGGCCAGATCTTGCTCCGAGAACTGCCGCAGCAAGCCCTGGGTAAGATTCAGGTGGGGCAGGCGCCCAATCAGGACGTTCTCCAAGACAGTCAGGCGGCCAATGAGCTGAAAAGTCTGGTAGATCATGCCCGTGCGCTTGCGCACCTGCTGTAGACCCTCTCCTCCACCTTCGTGGAGGGGGAAAGAGCCAACCCAGACTTTTCCAACGCTGGGCCTAACCATTCCCTTCAGGAGCTTAAGGAGGGTGGACTTCCCAGCGCCAGAGGGGCCAATCAGGGCCACAACCTGGGCTCCATCGCCAAACAGGTCGAGGCAAACCCCTCTTAGGGCAACTTTGTTTTTAAAGGTGACCCAGAGGTTTTCTACCCGGATGCGCATTGCTCTCCCTCGGCGCGTGAAAGCTCGGTATCAAACTTAGCAGCTTGACTTTAAGTCACAACTAAAACCAGGTTAAGCCCAGATTAAGATCCCCCTAGCGGCAACAAAAGCCGGGCTGGGCAGGAGAAGGTACCCTGGGGAGAGCTGGCTTTGCTATCTTGCTTTTTATGCTCTCTTTGGATTCCTGCCCTCTATGATTGCTGCCTCGGACTCCATCCCTTCAGCGGATCCGCCCCGCGCTCTTCTGCCGGAGGGGATCGCTCATCTAGACAGCCTCCGCTACAACGAACAGGGTTTGATCCCGGCCATTGTGCAGGACTACCTGGACGGGACGGTGCTGATGATGGCCTGGATGAACCGGGAATCGCTGCAGAAAACGCTGGAGACAGGCCGCACCTGGTTCTGGAGCCGCTCCCGCCAGGCGTTCTGGCCCAAGGGGGAAACTTCTGGCCATGTGCAGTGGGTCAAACAAATCCGCTACGACTGCGACAGCGACGCGCTGGTCATTTTGGTGGAGCAGGTGGGAGATGCGGCCTGCCACACAGGAGCGCGGAGCTGCTTCTTCCGCACCCTCCCAGAGAAGGAAGGGGATCCCATCCCGGCCGCCGATACCCTGTCGCAGGTGTTTGCCGTGATCAAGGCCCGCCAGGCGGATCCCCGTCCCGATTCCTACACCAGCAGCCTGCTGGCCAAGGGAGACAACGCCATCCTGAAAAAACTCGGCGAGGAGACGGCTGAAGTGGTGATGGCGGCAAAAGAGGGGGACAAGACCGCCCTGGCCCGCGAGGTGGCGGATCTCTGGTACCACTGCCTCGTGGCTCTTGCTCACTATCAGGTGGATATTCGGGATGTCTATCGCCAACTCCAAGCCCGTCGTTCCCCTCAGTGAAGGGGCTCTGTCCGAGAAGGGGGAGCCGCTTTTGGAGGAGATGGATCACCCCCCACCGTTAGATCAACCGATAGCCAAGATCCACTTGGATGTGCAGGCTGGGCGACGGGGCCAAGTGGATCTGGAGACCGATCGGGAGACTTTGGCCCGTTACCTGCGCGGCCATGGCCAGTGGATCCAGCGCTGCTTCCGGCCATTGCAGGTGGAGCCCCTCTCTGCCGACACCTACAAGCTGCAGTTTTTCCGCATGGGTGGGCTGGGGTTTGAGCTGGAGCCCTGCTTTGGGGTGAAGATCTGGCCGGAGGAAGATTACCTGTTTCGGCTGACTTCGACTGAGCTGCCGGGGGAGGCCGCCCTGCCCTATCGGGTAGATTGCCAGGCCAGTTTCCGGCTGGAGGAGCTACCGGGATCCCCTGCCACTACCCGCGTCCACTGGGATCTTCATCTCGATATCCGGCTGCATTTGCCCAAGTTTTTGCAAGTCCTGCCGCGCAAGTTGGTTCAGAGAGTGGGCAGCCAGGTGGTGCAGCAGGTTACCCGCAGCCTCAGCGATCGCTTTACCCACAATGTCTGCAGCGATTTCTATTGCTCCATTGGCCGTCCCCATCACTCCTATCGCTTGGTTGTGGTGGAAGACAAGGCGTGATACCCTATGGGTCAACGTGAGTGAGTTGTCGGTCAGCTTGCTCCGGCAACCGGTGATGGGGTTCACCGTAACCGCCTCAGGCAGGTTCTAAGAATTCTCTAAATCCAAGGCTGAGGCTGATGACTCCTACTCTTCTGGGCAGATCCAGGGGGTGGGAGTCTTTGATCTTGGGTTACCACCCCACAGCCCCCAAGGCTCTACTTCCCTCTGGGCTGCCCTTCACTACCCGGACGGCAAAGAGAGAGGTTTTGTTGATGCTGGGCAGTTGGCTGTGGATTTTAGGGATGGGCTTTTTTGTCGGCCAGATTGGGGGCCGGCTGGGGATGCCGCCGCTAGTGGGGATGATTCTGGTCGGGATCCTGTTGCAAGAGGTCTTGTCCCCAGAGCTGTTGGCGGCAGCCGGGGATCTGCGCCTAGTGGCCGTCACGATCATCCTCATGAGGGCGGGCCTGGGGCTGGATTGGGAAAAGCTGGCCCAGCAGGGATCCGTGGCCCTGCGGCTGGGGTTTTTGCCGGCAGCCTGTGAGGCGGTGGCAGTGGCGCTCTTGAGCCGCTGGATCCTGGGGCTGGACTGGGGGACGGGGCTGCTTTTGGGCTGCGTGCTCGGGGCGGAGTCGCCGGCGGTGATTGTGCCAGGGATGCTGCGCCTCAAGAGCCTGGGCTGGGGGGTGACCAAAGGGATCCCGGACGCCATTTTGACCGGCAGCGCCCTTTCCGATGTGCTGCTGTTGCTGGGCTTTAGCCTGTTGCTGAGCTTTTTGGGGCAGGGATCTGCCCAGAGCCTTCGCCTGCAGTGGCTGCCGTTCCAGGTGGGGATGGAGATCCTGCTGGGGGTGGCGGTGGGCTACCTGGGGGCGCGGGTTTTGGTGGCCCTCTTGGTACAGCAGAACTGGACTCGCAACAGTACGCAAGAGGTGCTGCTGGCGGCCTGCCTGACGCTGGGCTTGGTGCTGGCGTCGCAGGTGTGGCCCTATTTTTCCGGCTACCTGGCGGTGATGGCCCTAGGGTTTTTCCTCGTCCAACTGGATGGGCCGCTGGCGCGGCGGCTGCGGCTTGGGTTCGACGCCCTCTGGACGGTGGCGGAGATCGTGCTGTTTGTCCTGCTGGGAGCCTCTTTGGATCTGCAGGTACTGGGATCCCTGCTCTTGCCCGGTTTGCTGCTTTTGACCCTGAGCCTGCTGTTGGGCCGGGGCCTGGGCTGGTGGCTTTCCACCCTGGGGAGCAACTGGAACTGGCGGGAGCGGCTCTTTTTGCTGCCGGGCAACATGGCCAAAGCCACGGTGCAGGCGGCCATCGGCGGCATCCCCTTAGCCCAGGGGATCCCCGGCGGGGAGACAATCCTCGCCCTAGCGGCCCTGTCGATTTTGACCACAGCACCCCTAGGGGCCTGGCTAACCCAGGTTTTTGCCCCTCGCCTATTGGAAAAGGGAGAAGTGGATCCCACCAAGGTGGGCAGCCAGGGTAAGGTGAGCTTCTTGGCCGCTGTGGATACCTCTCCCTTGGCTGAGGCGGTGCTGCGCAAGGCAGCGGATCTGGCGCGGCGGGTGGATGGGGATGTGATTGTGCTCCATGTTACCGATGAGCCCCAGGGGAAGGGGGTGGAAGCGTTGCGGCAGCTTGCCCAGCGTCTTTTGGCGGATATTCGCCACGAATTTTGCCCGGCTTCTGGCCCCCTGGCGGAGACCATCGTGGATGTGGCCCAGGAGCGGCAGGTTACCGACATAGTCATGGGCAAGCGGGGCCACCGCCCCTGGGAGCAAGTGTTGGTGGGATCCACTTCCCAAGCAGTGTTGGAGACCAGCTCCATTCCGGTGATTTTGGTAGAGGAAGAGGATTTTGGAAAGAGAGGGATCCCCATTCTCGAAGGCGAAAAAAGCTGAGGATCCTCCTTTTTCTCTGGCTGAGTTCTCTATTTAGGTTCATTGATTCGCAATCTCATTGGAATAGCTGCAATACTACATAGTATCGACCGGGTAGGCGCGAATGGCTGCATCTACTGTTGCAATGGTCAATCCATTTTGTAGAGCTTGGCAGATAAGGATTCTGTCGAACGGATCCCGGTGTAGTAGCGGAAGCTTAGCTAGTTGAGCTACACTATCCTCATCAAGGTCAAGACTGGCAATTTGATGTAGGTTTCTTTGTTTGGGTAAGTAAGTTGCAGGATGCTCCGGCAAAGGTAGCTTGCCCAACTGGTGTTTAACAGTGGCTTCCCAGATTGAGATTACGCTCAGGTAAACCTGATTGTTTGCATCGCGAATTGCGTCTCGAAGATGCTCTGAAAGTCGATTGCTACCGCTGATAAACCATAAAAAGATATGTGTATCTAGAAGAATTCTCATTGGCTCTCAAATGCGTTGAGAACATCTTCTGGCAAAGGAGCGTCGAAATCATCTGGAACGACAAATTCACCCGCACACAGACCAAACGGGCGTAACCGCTGACTACTGGAGATAGGTCTGAGCTCAGCGATAGGCTTGCCCGACTTAACAATGACAAGAGTTTTACCCGTCTCCACTTGATGAAGGTACTTTAGGGGATCACGTTGAATTTCATCAACAGTTACAATTGACATCGACTTAGCTCATCTAACTCACTATACTCAAGATACTCAATGGGCAAGCAATCTCTCAAAACTCGATCACCTGAAGCCATCTGGGTAAAAATCCTTGACTAACTGGCTTGATTTGTCCTTCAGCAAAGATGCAAGCCTCCCCATCGAAGTCAAAACCTCGCTCCTCAGCCGCCTACCTTAGAGTACCAGGTACTACACCATGTTCCGCATCAACAGCAATAGCCTAGATCTGACTCAACGCCGAGGAGCTGCTTATGTCCGATTTCCCTTCTGCGTGGCGCTTTATTGTTTTGCTGGGGATCGTCAGCCTCTGCGCCGACGCCACCTATGAGGGGGCCCGCAGCATCTCCGGAGCTTTTTTGGGATCCCTGGGGGCCAGCGGCACGGTGGTGGGCCTGGTGGCCGGCGGGGGGGAGCTGCTGGCCTATGGGCTGCGCCTGGGCGTGGGCTACTGGAGCGACCGGCTCAGTAGGGATCCCGTGCACCGCAGTCGAGGGCAGTGGCAGCTCACCACCCTGGGCTATGTCCTCAACACGGCGGTGATCCCCGCTCTGGCCTGGGTGAGCAGTTGGCCTGGGGCTGCTTTGCTTTTGCTGGCCGAGCGCCTGGGCAAAGGGATCCGCACCCCGCCACGGGACCTGTTGCTCTCCCATGCGGCGCTGCAGGTGGGCCAGGGCATTGGGTTTGGCCTGCACGAGACCTTGGATCAAATTGGGGCGGTGGGAGGGCCGCTGCTGGTGGCAGGAATGGTTGCCGCCGGCTACGGGTTCCAAGGCGCATTCTTGGCCTTGGGGATCCCGGCGGCCCTGGGGCTGGGGGTGCTGGGGCTGGCCCAATGGCTGTATCCCACCCCGCGCGACTTTGAGCCGGAGCCGGAAACCGCTCCAGCAAAAGGCTTTTCCAGGGTCTTTTGGCTCTATCTCACAGCAGCGGCCTGTGTGGCCATGGGGTTTGCCGACTTTTCCCTCATTGCCCTGCACCTGCAGCAGCAAGGTGGCGAGGCGGCAGGGATCCCCTTGCTCTACGCCCTGGCCATGGGGGTGGATGCCCTAGCCGCCCTGGGCTGGGGCTGGCTATTTGACCGCCTGGGGCTGGGGAGCCTGTTGGGGGCGGTGGTCCTGTCTGCCGGTTTTGCGCCGCTGGCCTTTTCCGGCAGCTACGGGCTGACGGTGGTGGGCATGCTGCTCTGGGGGATTGGCCTGGGCGCCCAGGAATCGGTCATGAAGGCAGCAGTGGCCGGCATAGTGGCCCCTGAGACAAGAGGCTTTGCCTTTGGGCTGTTTACCAGCATCTACGGCCTGGCCTGGTTTTTGGGCAGCGCCCTGATGGGGGTGCTCTACGATCTCTTTCTCCCCGCTTTGGTCATCTTCTCGGTAGCCGCTCAAGCCGCGGGGGCAGCTATCCTCTTGGTCTTAATCCTAAGGGGACAGGCTGGGGCCGGGCGATGAAAAAGCCCTGCACCAGATCTACGCCGCGGTCGCGCACCCACTGCAGCTCTCCTGCCGTTTCGATCCCTTCCGCCAGGGTAGTGATCCTCAGCTTTTGAGCCAGCTCCAGCAGTTTCTCGGCAATCACCGCCTTATAGGGATCCCGATCGACGCCGCGAATGAGCTCCCTATCCAGCTTGATGAGATCCGGCTGCACCTGGTGCAACAGGTTCAGGGATCCGTAGCCGGCGCCCAGGTCATCCAGCGCCACCCGAAAGCCCGCCTGCCGATAGAAGCGCAAAATCCGCTGCAAGTGGTCCAAATCGGGGCTGCGGTCGGATTCGTTGACCTCAAACACCACCCGCTGGGGCGGGATCCCGGCGCGGCTGATGGCCCAGACGGTGGAGCGCAGGCAAAAGGCCGGGTCGTAGATAGCCGTAGGGCTGAAGTTGATGAAGAGATCCCCTTGTAAGCGGTGCTGGGTGGCCGCGGCAATGGCCGTGCGGCGGGCGGCCAAGTCCAAGTGGTAGAGCAGCCCGGCCTCGCGGGCCATGGCAAAGAGCAAGCCCGGCCCAATCACCTTGCCCTCTTTGTCCAACCCCCGCACCAGCGCCTCGTGGCCCACCACACAAGTGGGATCCCACCCCCCGACAATGGGCTGAAAGTAGGTGGTGAGACGGTTTTCCTTCAACACTTCCAGCAAAAGCTCAGCTTGGGTGCGGTGGAACAACTGCAGCAGTGACTCCACCCGGGCGCAATCTTGCCAGTAGGGATCCCTATCTCCGGCCAAAAACAGGGCGCGGCTGGCCCGCATCTCTTCTTGCGAGAGAATATCAGCCATTGTCTCCAGGGTCTTCTTAAGGGCTCCCTGGGCAATGGCAACAACTAGGCCAAGGTCTTGCAAAAGTTGAACGGGAACCTCTGTCTTGGCCTCCAGGGCCCGCCAGAGCTTCTGGTGGGTATGAGGAGTGGGCAGCCAGAGAAATAGGCGCCCTGCCTCCTGCAGAAAGGCGGGCAGAGCTGGGCAGTCGGGGCAAGACATAGATCTGCAGGGAGTAGCTAGAGGCAGTCCCCCCGACAGTATGCCTTAGCTCTCTTAGAAATTGCCAAAAGTTGTCAATCAAAAGAAAAGTGTCAAAACTGATCCTTCATACCCCGCAGCCGGGCAAAGACCCGCACCGGATCTTGAACGCCGGTGGCCGCCTGCAGAGCCGGCTGATCCCAGCGCAAAAAAGGATTGGTGCGGCGCTCTTCGCCAATGGTGCTGGGCACCGTCGGGGATCCCGCCTGGCGCAGCGCCACCACCTGCTGATAGCGCGCCTGCAAGTCGGGGTTGTCCCCATCCACCGTCAAGGCAAACTTGAGGTTGTTCAAGGTGTATTCGTGGGCACACCACACCCGCGTCGGTTCAGGTAACTGGCGCAGTTGATCCAGGGATCCCAGCATTTGCTCTGGGGTGCCTTCAAAGAGTCGCCCGCATCCCCCAGCAAACAGAGTATCGCCACAGAAGAGATCCCCGCTTTCGGGGAAGTAGTAGGCAACATGTCCCCGCGTATGGCCAGGCACAAACAACACCTTCGCCTGCCGGCCCGCAAATTCCACCGTCTCTCCCGCCTGCAGCTCCACCCTCTGGCCAGGGATCCGCCCTCGATCCACCTGGCTGCCGTAGACGACGGCGCGGGGGTAGCGGGCCACAAGTTGCAGGTTGCCCCCCACATGGTCGTGGTGGTGGTGGGTGTTGAAGATGGCCACCAGCTCCGCCCCCAGCTCGGCCAATTTGTCCAGCACGGGCTCGGCCACTGCCGGATCCACCACTGCTGCCGTTGCCGTCTCGGGATCGTAGAGCAGATAGATGTAGTTGTCGCGCAGGGCAGGCAGTTGCAGAATGCGCATGGCCGGCTAGTCCTCAAAAATGGCCTGTTCTACATCCTGGCGGCTGAGGGAGTAGGGGAAAGACAGGGTTTTCGTGTTGCCATCCGGGTAGGTGTAGCGCACCCAGATGCTGGTCTCTTCTAGGCGCAGGCAGGCTTTCCAGCCCGGCCGCTCGCAAAACCATTGCTCCACATCCTTTGGGTCGCGGGTGCAGCCTTGCTCCTCCAGCCAGCGTTCGATGGCGTGGAGCGGGTGATTGTAGAGAGGTGTGGTGGCAGGGGGCAAAGGCATGGTGAGATTCAAACGCGCGCAGAGAAGCCGTCAAACTAGACAAAAGTTAACAGCCTATTCCATTCAAGCACTTGATCCATGGGAAGCTCCGAGCACTTTGTCTGAGCCTCATCCCCAAGCAACCGGAGTTGGTTAGCCCACCCCGCCCTCCCGTAGCCAGGCCAAAGCAACCGCCAACACCAAACACGCCACGAAGGTGGATCCCATCAGCAGCAGGGCACAGAGCTCGCCCGCCGAGAGAGGCCGGGTTTCCATGCGCAGCTCGAGAGAATCCAGATCTGAGGATCCCGTTATACTGAGGGAGCCCATGTTGGTCGTCATCGCCCGCAGGCTGGCATCGTAGATGGCCCGTTTTGCCGGGTTGCTGAGCACGAGATAAGCTTCCTGCAGCTCTTGGAAGCAGCGAATGGCCACTTCCGGGGCCAGGGGGGAAGTGTCGGGGTGGTAGCGTTTGCTCAACTGCCGATAGGCCCGCCGAATGGCCTCAGGAGATGCCCCTGGAGACAGGCCCAACCGTTGGTAGTAGGTGAGGGAAGTCAACGAGCGCATGCAAGCTGATCTCGACTAAGTGAGACGGTGGGGACAGCAGAACGCTTCTCCAAGGAGCTGAGCTTTGATCCAGTGTAATCACTTGGCCAGCCGTCGGGATCCCCTGAGCATGGCTCTATTCTTCTTCCTCTTCTTCCGACTTGGCTTTGGGGTAGTAGAAGCCGGTGTTGCGACCGCTCAAAATTGAACGCCCAATGGTCATTGCCCGCTGGGCCTGGAGCTTGGCTTTGCCCAGCCAAACGGCATACCGCCTGCGACTGCGGGCTTTCGAGGTTTTCTTCTTAGGAACAGCCATAGCTTGTACAAGAACACAGCCTTACTAGGCTAGCACTGAGCTTGCACCGTCGATCCCGGCTTTGTTTCGTCAAGTAGTCTATTAGCAGTTGACTCCAGAGAGAGCGAGCATCTCCGCACAATAGGGTTGAGATGGGTCAACTCTTCTACGCAAACCTTCTCAATCCCTTTTCCCGGCAGCCTTGGAGTCGATAGAGTATAGGACATCTTCTGGAACAGGCGGCCAGGTGATATCGGTCACCCCCCGGAAGCTCTTTTGGGTGCAAGCTAAGAATGGACTGTGGCCACTTCCTCGATCCAGGAGATCGCTCAACCATGCGCAACCTCTTTTCCATCTTGTTGTTCGGGATCCCGCTGCTGAGCTTGGGTTGGACGGGGATCCCAGTGGCTGCCCAATCCACCAATCCGGAGCTGTGCCAGAAGTTTCCCCAAGACCTTCGCTGCAATCTCTCTGCCCCCAGCCAGGTAGGACAAGCGCCTCAACCCAGCACTCGCCCGCGCGTTGCGGTTTTGGATTTTGATTTCAGCAGCCTCAGCAATTCCTACAGCCTGCGCGAGGCTTCCCGGGGGGTGAGCGATCTGCTGGTGGATCGGCTGGTGAGAGATGGCACTTTTTCTGTTATCGAGCGCTCGCGGCTAGACGCGATCTTGGCCGAGCAGAACTTGGGGCTATCGGGGCGGTTGGATGCCAACACCGCCGCTCAGGTGGGCCGGATCCTCGGGGTCGATGCGGTGATCCTCGGCAGTGTTACCCAGTTCGATGTGTCGGTGCGCCGTTCCGGCGGTGGGGCGCCGGTCTTAACCCCCTTCGGCAGCTTTCCGCTGGCGGTGGGGGCCGAGTCGGTGGATGCCGATGCCAACGTGCAGCTCAATGCCCGCCTGGTGAGCACCAGCACGGCCGAGATCTTGGCCGTGGTCGAGGGCCGGGGCAACGCCAGCCAGTCGGATAGCACGGTCACGGTTGCCGGCTTTGGCGGGGGATCCGCCACCAGTAACGAAGAAAAGCTGCTGGTTTTGGCCAGCCAGCAGGCGGTGGAGCAAATTGCCCAGCAGTTGGCCGGTTTTGCCAGTCGCTTGGCGGCCCAGCCCCGCTCTTTGCCGACCATCGATGCCTTGGTGGCGGATGTCTACGGCAATCAGGTGATCTTGAACAAAGGCAGCCGCGACGGCTATCGCGTGGGCCTGATCCTTTCTGTGGAGCGCGTCGTTCGCGAGGTTAAGGATCCGGCCACAGGAGCAGTCCTGCGCAAATTGACCGAGCCAGCCGGCCAAATTCAACTGACAGAGGTGGATCAGGGATCCAGTGTGGGCCGCATTCTCAGCGGCACAGGCTTTAAGGTGGGAGATGTAGCCAAGCCTCTCCAGTAAACTCCCAACGCTCTATCTTCAAGACCCTTCAATCGGGGCAAAGCCCTGGCGTTGAATATTTTCGGTAACGGTGCGCGGCTCCAGAAATTGCAGCAGGTAGTCGGGGCCACCGGCTTTGGATCCCACGCCGGAGAGCTTGAAGCCGCCAAAGGGCTGCCGCTCGACCAAAGCGCCGGTGATCTCGCGGTTGATGTAGAGGTTGCCGACAGCAAAGTCTTGGCGGGCCTGTTGGATGTGGGAAGGAGTGCGGCTGTAGACGCCGCCGGTGAGAGCGTAGGGAGTGGCATTGGCCAGCTCCAGGGCAGAGGAGAAATCCGCTGCCGCAATCACCGCCAGAACCGGTCCAAACAGCTCCCGCTGTGCCAGTTCCGATTGGGGATCCACCTGGCTAAACACCGTGGGGCCGACGAAGTAGCCTTTTTCCGGCACGGGCAGGCTGAGTTCCAAGCGGGCGTAGGCTTGGGCCGCTTGAATGGCCTGTTGCAGGCGGGCTTGGGCCTCGGCATCGATCACCGGGCCGACCTGGGTGCTAGGATGAGCCGGATCCCCCACGTTTAACGACCGCACCGCCTCGATCAACCGCCCCAAGAACAGGTCGTGGATCGACTGCAAGACAATGGCCCGCGAGCAGGCGGAGCATTTTTGGCCACTGTAGCCAAAAGCAGAGTTAACCACCCCCTTCACCGCCAGATCCAGGTCGGCGCTTTCATCCACAAGGATGGCGTTTTTGCCGCCCATCTCGGCAATCACCCGCTTGATGTGGTGCTGTCCCGGTTGCAATTGCGCCGCCTGGGCAAGGATCTGGCAGCCCACCGCCTGGGATCCAGTGAAGGCAATCAAATGTACCCGTGGATCTTGCACCAGGAGAGGGCCGATCTCTTCCCCAACTCCTGGCAGAAATTGAAAGACGCCTTCCGGGATCCCGGCTTCGGCGAGGGCCTTGAGGATGAAGCCTGCCAGCTTGGCGGCGACCAGCGAAGATTGCTCTGCCGGCTTGAGGAGCACGCAGTTTCCAGCCACCAAAGCCGCCATCGCCATGCCACAGGGGATGGAGAGAGGAAAGTTCCAAGGGGCGATCACCACCGCCACACCGCGGGGCTGGTAGTGGTAATGGTTGGTTTCACCGGGCAGGTTGCACGCCCGTCCTCGATCCAGAGCCTCCATCTGCTGGGCGTAGTAGCGGCAGAAGTCGATGGCCTCGGAAATCTCCCCATCGGCCTGGGCGATGGGCTTGCCCACCTCCAGCACCATCCAGGCGGCCAGCTCTGCCCGTTGAGCCTCGATTTGCTCCGCCACCCGCCGCAGGATCCCCGCCCTCACGGCCACAGGTGTGCGCCGCCAGCGGGGAAAGCTGGCCTGGGCCGCCCGCAGGGCTTGCTCCACCTGTGCGGGACTGGCCAACCCAATCTCACCCACCACTTGCTCGGGATCGGCAGGGTTTAGAGAAGGAATAGACTGTCGGGTTGGGCGATATTCTCCGGCAATCCAGGGCTGAACTGTCTGGCCCAGTTGCGTTTGAACTTTTTGCAGGGCCTGAAAAAAGGGATCCCGCTGCTGGGGCTGGCTGAAATCCGTATCGGCAGCCGCGACAAACGAGAGGGAAGGTGGCTGAAACATGGATCCCTCCTCCAAGACAGGGGGGGCCAACAACTGTTCGGCGTCGTAGCCCTGGACACTTTGCCGCAGGAAGGACGTATTGGCGGTATTTTCCAGCAAACGCCGAATCAGATAAGCCATGCCCGGCAGCAGCTCTCCATAGGGACAGTACACCCGCACCCGCTGTCCCTTCTGCACCAGGGCCTTGGCCAAGGGGTCGGCCATGCCGTAGAGCACCTGCAGCTCAAAAGCAGACTGAGGTACCTCCAGCGCCTGGGCGATGGCAATGGCTTTGGCCTGAGAACGCACATTGTGGCTGGCAATGGCGGCACGCAGATGGGTGTGGTGCTCTAACAAAAGCTGGGTCAGGCGCTCAAAATTGGCGTCGGTGGCGGCTTTGTCGTTGTAAACCGGCTGCGGCCAGTGCTTTTGCGCCGCCAGGATGGTCTCTTGATCCCAGTAGGCGCCCTTGACCAGGCGCACTGTCACCGGGGATCCCCGCTCTTTGGCCCAGGCGATCAGGTTTTGCAAATCGGTGTAGCTATCCCGCAGGTAGGCTTGTAGGGTCAGGCCAATGTCGGTGCGGCTGCGGAACTCCGGCTCCAGCAGCAGCTCCTGTAAAATGGCCAGGGTAAGGGATTTGTAGCGGTACTGCTCCATATCAAAGTGGATCCCGACTCCCAGGGCCTCGCCCCGGCGCAACAGGATGCGGATCCGTTCTCCCACCTTGGCTTTGGCCCCTGCCGGGTCGATGGGGTCGAACTGGGAATAGAAGGCCGTCAGCTTCACCGACACTTGGGGCATAGGCTGCGGCTGCGGCCAGGTTTTGACCACCTTTGCCAATTGCTCCATCGCCTGTAGGTAGCGCTCCAGGTAGGATTGGGCTTCGGCTTCGGTGAGGACGGCTTCCCCCAGCAAATCCAGGGTAAAAGCCATGCCTTGGCGGTGCAGAGTTTCCAGCGTTTGGCTCACCTGCTGCAGGGTTTCTCCGGCAATGTAGCGACGGGCCAGGGCTTCTACAGCAGCGGTGAGGGTGCTGGCGGCCAACTGTCCAGGCAGAGAATGGGGGTCGGCAAAGTTGAGTAGGTTTTTCAGTATCCCCGGCAACTCTACTGCCGGATCCAAGAGATACTCTTGAAGATGGCGAGCCATCTCTGCTTTGCTTTTCAGGCTGGGCAAAACATCGATCAAGCGGAACAACTGGGTGCGCAAATGGGGGTTCTCCATCGCCCAGGCCAGCAGCCTGTCCTCCCAACGCAGTTGATCCCGCCATTGGGCCAGCAGGGATCTCCCCTCGCCCCGAACGGAATTCAACAGAGACTGGGCAAGTGCTTGGGTTTGAGCCTCATAGGCGAGAGGAGCAGCTTGGGCAACCATAGGGCAATCGGAAGTAGAGCTGGCGGGATCCTACTATCCTGTCACGGACGGGATTGAGCCTGAGCTAGATTTTGATAAAGATGATAGTTTCGACGGCCCTAACAGGGCCACTGCGGGGCCTTAAACACCACGAGCAAGACAGTTAAAACCATTTGGATACAGGAGAGCTATGCGGGCTTTTGTTGCAGGGGCTACGGGAGAAACGGGGCGGCGCATCGTCAAAGAGTTGGTGGGCCGCGGCATCCCGGTACGGGCGCTGGTGCGCAGCCGCGAGCTGGCCGCACAGGTTTTGCCCCCCGAAGCAGAAGTGGTGGTGGGAGATGTGCTGGACCCGGCCACGCTAAGGGCCGGCATGGAGGGATGCACGGTGGTACTCTGTGCTACAGGAGCTAGGCCCAGTTGGGATCCCTTGCAGCCCTACCGAGTGGATTATGAAGGCACCAAGAACTTAGTGGATGTGGCCAAAGCCCAAGGGATCCAACACTTTGTTTTGATTTCTTCTCTGTGCGTGTCCCAGTTGTTCCACCCCCTCAACCTGTTTTGGCTGATCTTGGTGTGGAAAAAACGGGCGGAAGAATACTTGCAAAACAGCGGCCTCACCTACACCATCATTCGGCCAGGGGGCCTGAAAAACCAGGACAACGAGGATGGCATTGTCCTCTCCCAAGCTGACACTCTCTTCGAGGGCAGCATCCCTCGCCTCAAAGTAGCTCAAGTGGCTGTTGAAAGCCTATTTCAGCCGGCAGCAAAAAACCGCATCTTCGAGATCATCGCTAAGCCCGGCGTTCCCAGGCGGGAGTGGAGTGACCTCTTTGCCCTAGCAGGATAGGCCCTACGCTTCCCAGCTCCCCTCTCCCCTTGTGGGAGAGAAACCGGGGGGGAGTGGACAAAGTGTCTTAATCTTGTTTGAAACGACTATGATCCTGTTCGCGGAGATCAAACCTTTTCAGTACAGGCGATGGAGTCTCGCATTTCTGTAAGAGAAGGACTAGAGAGTGGTGTATTTTCCTTTGACTCGCCTGATTCGACCTTCTTGTACGGCTCGCTCCAGCCATACTTTGGCCTGGCTTTCCTTAAGACCTAGATTTTTGCCAATTCTTTTGATCCTCTAGGAGCTTGGAGCTCTTCTAGGATCAGCGGCAGCACAGCACTGTAGACATCCTTGGTTGGGGGAGTGGAGATAATTCCAGGATCTGGGGTTGAGACCAGACTGGCTTGCTGGGTCAAGCGTGATTAATCGTCGGGAGGGGGAGGGGTTTGTGGGCTCGATTCAAATAGGCTTAATTGTTGGCGTTCCGAGCCTTTCTTTGAGAGGTGATGGTGGGGTTTATCGAGTATCTCTGTAAGCAAAGTTATTTCGGATAGGTCAGGGAAGGCGAACCCACCTCGCTTGAGCAGTTGGGTATTGCCGGGAGGTAAGGATCCCTGGGCACGGATAAAGACGGGAACTTGCCACTCTGGATAATGTTTAAGGGCTTCGGTTGCCCCCTTCCAGGTGCCACCATCGGCTTCGGAGCTGACAACCAGGGCAGCCTCGGCCAGGCAGTAGATGTATTTGTTACGCTGCATGGCCCGACTGGCCAGCCAACGCGCTTCGGGATCAAAAGGGCTAATTAAAACGAGCGATCCTTGACTGAGAGCAGGACGGAAATAGCTGCTGACGGACGCTTTGACAAGCGAATCAGCGACTACCCCAACAGCTTGTCCTCCTGAATCTAACGCTCTTAGCATAGCTTCTCGATCCACACCTCTTGCCCCACCGGAGATCACCGTCAAGCCGTCTCGAGCACAGAGTTCCCCAACCCTCTGGGCATACTCAATCGCATCCTTGTCGGCGTTACGGGATCCCACAATCGCTAATCCGCGTTGATGGAGAAGGGATTGATTGCCGATGCCATAGAGAATGGGCGGCGCCTTCTCCTTGAGCCGTTGCTTCAAGCGTTTGGGATAGTTCTCCTCAAGACGACAGAGTGTCCATATCCCCTGAGCCTGCCAGCGTTCGAGAACAAATCCCATCAGCCCGCCTCGGTTCAGTAACTTAAAAATTCGCTCCCAATCCATTTGAGGACTCAAGTTCCGCCAAAAGTCCTGATTTTTTTCTCTCAAGAGATCGGCAGGGCAGAGGTTTGAGTTTTTGAGGCAGGTGGCCAAGTGGTTGTACTCGCTAAGGGAAAGGGGTTGGATAGAATCGGATCCCAGTTGTCCAAAGCTGCTGCATAAGAGCAACACAGCTTGGCAATCAAGATCGAGAGGGACAGAGGTGAGAACCACAGGCTCTTTTTGCGAATACATGACACTCAATTTGTATCTGATAATTGGGGGCTTTAGCTATCTTTTGTGGTGTTACAGCCTGTTAAAGAATCAAGGGGTACAGTAGCAACACTTAGCAAACCAACTC
>NZ_JANSIQ010000042.1:0-32055 GCF_047502685.1 Synechococcus sp. OH20
TGTCGGTAGGTTTTGCAACCCTCAACCGGCTGCTGACCTACAAAATTGAGCAGAAAGGTGGTCTGGTCTTGTTTCTTCCCACGCAAACCCTTAAGCCGTCTCAGCGCTGTCCGCAGTGCGGTGCGATTCACAAGGAGTGGGCAGAGCCAAGTAACCGTTACCATGTCTGTTCTGCTTGTGGGTTTGCGATACCGCGAGACAGGGGAACGGTGATGGTTTTCTACAACGTTGCTACTAATTGGACTCCGTCCCGCTGCCGCGAACAGCAACCGGGGCTGGGAACCCGCCTCGTGAGTCTTGGATGCTTCAGCTCTACTTCAGAGACCCGGTACACGGGAACGATGAAGCAACTGGGGCAGAGGAAGAGACAAAAATCTCGCCGTAAAGCGGATGGGGAAACCCCACCCGCCTGCGCGGTGGGGTAGTTCATCTGAGATTGGAGAGAGAACGAATGCTGTGCTACTTGCGGGTGCTGTGGCTGTTTTGGAGCACTTCTGTAGCGGCAGAAATGGAGTACCGCGCCAATTTCTTCTTTGCCAGCCTCAGCAGCGTGGGTGGCCTGGGGTCAGCTCTGTTTGGGCTTTCACTGTTCTATCAGCAGGGGCACCGCCTGGGGGGTTGGAGCTGGCCGGAGGCGCTCCTCGTCTTGGGCATGTTCACCATCTTGCAGGGGGTGTCGGCCAGCCTCTTTAACGTCAACTTAAACCGCATCGTGCAGCAGGTGCAGGAGGGCACTCTGGATTTTGTTTTGCTCAAGCCCATTAGTAGCCAGTTTTGGCTGTCAACCCGGGTGTTCTCTCCCTGGGGCCTGGTGGATATCGGCTTTGGCCTGGTGCTGATTCTCTACGCCGGGATCCAGTTGCGGCTGCCGGCCTGGGCCTATGTTTTGGGTCTGGTGCCCCTGCTCCTGGGATTGGTCATCCTCTACAGCCTCTGGTTTATGCTGGGGGCCACCAGCATCTGGTTTGTCAAGATCTACAACGTCACCGAGGTGCTGCGGGGCTTGGTAGAGGCGGGGCGCTTCCCCCTGGTGGCCTATCCGGTGGCCTATCGGCTGTTTTTTACCTTCGTTGTGCCGGTGGCTTTCTTGACCACGGTGCCGGCAGAAACCCTGTTGGGACGAGCCCAGTGGCCGTGGCTTGTGGGATCCGCCCTGCTGGCGGCGGGGCTGTTGGTCGGATCCCATTTGTTCTGGCGCTTTGCCCTGCGCTTTTACACCAGCGCCTCTAGTTAGGCTCCCAAATTTCTTGCCCAGAACCCCGGCACCGACAAAGTGCCCTTAAAAAACCTTCAGCCGACCCAGCAGTCGCAACCCCACCAGCTAGGAGAGGCACAGAAGAATTAAGATGAAAGTCACGACTGTGCCAAAACCATTGGAGGCCAGCCTATGGGCGAAGCAAAGCGCCGCAAAACCCGCAACAGCCCCGACCCTGACCAAGAGCTACTGTTTCCCCAGCTCAAAGATATTCCTCTCACCAAAGCCCAAGCCCGCACGATCTACAATTGGACAACTCGGGGCGCTTGGGCCGGCATTATTCTCCTGGCCATTGTCTGGGTGGTGGTGCGATTTGTGGGGCCTGCGTTGGGCTGGTGGCACCTGGTGGGCTAGACGGCTGGATCCTTTGAGTTTTCCTGGAGTTTCCCCATGCGATCCTATTTGGCAGCCGCCCTTCAGATGACCAGCACCCCCGATCTGGCCGGCAACCTACAACAGGCAGAGGAGTGGATTGACTTTGCGGCGCGGCGGGGATGTGAGCTGGTAGCTTTGCCGGAAAACTTTGCCTTCATGGGGCCGGAGGAAGAAAAAGCTCGCCTTGCCCTAGAGATTGCGCAGCGGGCCGAGGAGTTTTTGGCCAAGATGGCCCAGCGCTACCAGGTATTCGTGCTGGGCGGGGGATACCCGGTGCCGGATGGACAAGGCAAGGTGTACAACACCGCCGCCCTCTACAGCCCCGAGGGCAAGGAGCTGGCTCGCTACTGCAAGATCCACCTCTTCGACGTCAACCTGCCCGACGGCAACACCTACCGCGAGTCGAACACGGTGGTGAGCGGCAACGAGGTGGTGGTCTGCCAGGAAGAGCGGCTGGGCATGCTAGGTCTATCGGTTTGTTACGACGTGCGCTTTCCGGAGCTGTATCGTTCCTTGGTGGATCGAGGAGCGCAGGTGCTGTTGATCCCCGCCGCCTTTACCGCCTACACGGGCCGGGACCACTGGCAGGTTTTGCTGCAGTGTCGCGCTATTGAAAACACCTGCTACGTGATTGCTCCCGCCCAGGTGGGCACCCACTACGAGCGGCGGCAATGTCATGGCCACGCCATGATCGTGGATCCTTGGGGGACGATCCTGGCGGATGCCGGCGGCGAAAAACCAGGGGTGGCCATTGCCGAGATCGACCCGGAGCGCCTGCAGCTTATCCGGCGGCAGATGCCCTCGCTGCAGCACCGTCGTCTGGCCTGTACTGTCAGCCTTTAGGGATCCCCTATGCCTTGGCCGCCCTTGATCCTCTACAGCAAGCCCGGCTGCCACCTCTGCGAGGGCCTAGCGGAGAAGTTGCAGCAGATCCCTGAGATCGCCACGTTGGAAATCCGCGACATCACCACTAACCCCACCTGGTGGGAGCGCTACCAGCTGGAGGTTCCCGTGCTGAGCTTGGCGGGGGATCCCGAACGATCTCTGCCCCGCCCCTCGCCGCGGCTAACCGTGACCCAGTTACGCACTTGGCTGGAACGACAGTTGGGTTGACGGCTTAAGAGGCTAGCGCTTCGCTGCGGGCGGTATAGCCAGCTTGGCGGAGGGCCTCAACTGCAGCCTGGGCATTTTTAACCCAAAATTGGGATCCCAGCCTCACCCAGAGCGTGTGGGGAGGGGCGACGATGGCCGCCACAACGGGGATGCGATTTTCTTCCTTGGCTTCCGAGCGTTGGCGGGCAAGCAATGTTTGCAGACGGCGTCGCTCCTCTACAGTTCCGGCAGCCTCCAGAGGAAGTTGCACCGTAACCCAACTCACCGATTCAATTGGCTGTAAGTCCTCGACAATCAATTGCACCTGTTCATCCCGCTGATCCACCTTGGCCCAGATCAATAGCCGTTGATCCACCTCCAGGCGATGGCGCAAACGTTCGTAAGTCTTGGGGAAGATCACCGCTTCGCAACTGCCGGTGAGATCTTCCAGTTGCACAATGGCCATGCGATCCCCTTTCTTGGTGGTTACGGTTTTGATGGCAGTCACTAGGGCCAGAATGCCTACAGAAGTCTCGGCTGCGTAGCCGCTCAAATCCGAGAGGTTAACGGGAGCCAACAGGCGCGCCTGCTCTTGAATCCGTCGCAGCGGGTGATCCGAAACATAAAAACCCAACAGCTCCCGTTCCAGCCTTAACTTTTCTGGCGCTGGAAAATCTTCGGTAGCAGGCCCCCGCGGCGCCTCCATAAATCCCTGGCCATCACTGCTGTCGCTGCCCAACAAATCAAATAGGCTGGCTTGACCAATGGCTTTGGACTTGGCCCGCTCCGTCGCCCAGGTGAGAATGGGATCCAGATCCACCATTAATTGCTTGCGGTTGGGGGAAATACAATCAAAAGCGCCTGCACAGATCAGCGACTCGATGGCGCGACGGTTAACCAGGCGCAGATCCACCCGCTGGCAAAAGTCGGCCAAAGAGGTGAAGGGGCCCCCCGCCTGGCGGGCAGCCAGGATGTTTTGAATCGCCCCCTCACCCACATTCTTCACCGCCCCTAGACCAAACAAAATGCTGGATCCTTGGGGGGTAAAATCCAGCCCAGAGCGGTTGATATCGGGCGGTTGAATCTGGATCCCTATCGACAGACAATAGGTGATATAGCGCTGCACCTTATCTTGATCCCCTCCCACAGAAGAAAGCAGCGCCGCCATGTATTCTGTTGGATAATTGGCCTTGAGATAGGCTGTCTGGAAAGTAATCAGTCCATAGGCCGTAGAGTGGGATTTGTTGAAGCAATACTCGGCGAAAGCAACCATCTGGTCAAATAGTTCCGTGGCCACTTCCTTGGCCACACCTCGCTCCAAAGCTCCCCGGACGAATTGCTCCCGCTGTTGCTCCATCTCGGAAACTTTCTTTTTCCCCATCGCCCGCCGCAGCAGGTCGGCCTGGCCCAGGGTATAGCCGGCCATGTCCTGGGCAATGCGCATGATCTGTTCTTGGTAGAGAATGGCGCCGTAGGTATCTTGAAGGATTGGCTTGAGGAGATCGTGGGCATAGGTTACCGGCTTGCGGCCATGTTTGCGATCGATAAAGTCTGGGATCATGCCCGTATCCAATGGCCCCGGTCGGTAAAGAGCCAAGACCGAGGAAATGTCTTCTAAGTTGGAAGGCTTGAGCTCTCGCACCACCTGCTTCATCCCAGAAGATTCCAGTTGGAAGATCCCTTCCAGCTCTCCCTTTTCCAAAAGTTGGTAGGTTTTCTCGTCATCCAAGGGTAGGTTATCCAGGTCGATGGTGACCCCTCTGTGCTCTCGAATCAGCTCCACAGCCCGCTGGATCATCGTCAGGTTGCGCAGCCCCAAAAAGTCCATCTTCAGCAGGCCCAGAGACTCAATATCTTCCATCGAGTACTGGGTAATAATTTGGCCTTCGTTGTTGTATTGCAAGGGCACGATCTCATCCAAGGGATCCTTGGCGATGACCACGCCGGCAGCGTGAACCCCAAAGGTTTTGTTGGTGCCTTCCAACAGGCGGGCCAGCTCGATCCAGCGGTGAGTGGTTGGGTCTTTCTCGTATTTTTCTTTGAACTCTGGAGCCGGCGTGCTCTCGCCGATCATCTCCTCCAGTTTGGCAGGCTTACCCCGCGATACCGGGATCAGCTTTGCCATTTTGTCGGCTTCGGCATAGGGAATATCGAGCACCCGGGCAACATCTTTGAGAATAGCTTTGGAAGTCATGCGGTTAAAGGTGATGATTTGGGCCACTCGCTCTTGACCATACTTGCGGGTTACATAGTCGATCAGCTCTCCCCGCCGCTCGATGCAGAAATCGGTATCGATATCCGGCATCGATTGCCGTTCTGGGTTGAGAAAACGCTCGAAGAGCAACCCATATTTGACGGGGTCAATATTGGTAATTTGCAGGGCATAGGCCACCAGGGATCCGGCTGCCGAACCACGGCCTGGGCCTACTGGGATCCCGTGCTCGCGGGCATAGCGAATGTAGTCCCAAACCACCAGGAAATAGCTGGAGAAGCCTTTTTGTTGGATGATGCTTAGTTCAAAGCGCAGGCGCTCCTGATAGTTTTCTGGAATCTGATCTGGATAGGCAACGCCGCAGCGTTTTGCCAAGCCCTGCCAGGCCAATTCGGTGAGATAGCTATCGGCAGAATGGCCCGGTGGAACCGGGTAGTCGGGCATGCGCATTTCCCCAAATAGGTCATAGCCCTCGATCTTTTCCAGCACCTTGAGGGTGTTGGCAATGGCTTCATCGATCACCTCTTGCTCCAGGTGATCGCGGCAGAGGCGGCGCATTTCTTCTGGGCTTTTCAGGTATTCCGTCCCACTGTAGCGAAGGCGATCTTTCTCGGTAAGAGATTTGCCTGTTTGGATGCAGAGCAGGGCATCGTGGGCCTCCACATCCCAGCAGGAGATGAAGTGGCTATCATTGGTGAGGATGATCGGGATCCCCAATTCGCGAGCAATGCGCACCAATTGCACATTGACAAAGCGGTCTTCCCGATAGCCGTGATCCTGGATCTCAATGTAGTAATCATCTCCAAACTGTTCTTGATACCAGGCGGCAACCTGGCGGGCAATTTCTGGCCGCCCCTGCAAAATGGCCTGGGGCACTTCCCCAGCTCGACAGCCGCTGGTCACGATCAACCCCTCTTTGTATTGGGCCAAATACTCTTTGTTGATGCAGGGGCGAGCAAAGATCCCCTTGCCTTGAACGCCGTGGAGATGGGAAATAGTGGTTAGCTTCACTAAGTTTTTATAGCCCTGGGTGTTTTTGGCTAGAACCACTTGGTGATACTTGGGATACTTGCGGCTTTTGTCTCGAATATCGCCGTTGATAACATACATCTCGTTGCCAATAATCGGCTTGATCCCTTTGCTTTTACACAGTTTCACCAGCTCAATGGCCCCATACATGACGCCGTGATCGGTCAGGGCCAGTCCTGGCAAACCCATCGCCACCACCTGCTCAATCAAACGCGGCAATTGGCTAGCCCCGTCCAGAAGGCTGTACTCGCTGTGCAAGTGCAAGGGGACAAAAGACATGGCAACGCTATGGGTAGAGGGATCTCTTCAACCTTAGCCCAGCGCCCCTTTTTCCAGTTGCCGCCAGCTGCCGCTACAGTAAAGTCAGGCCGACGTTTTCTCCCTTTGCTTGCATGGAGACTCCCCTTCGCCTCACCCAGTACTCCCACGGCGGCGGCTGCGGCTGCAAAATTGCCCCGGCGCTGCTGCAGCAGATTCTTAGGGAGCTGCCTCTTCTTTGGTCAGATCCGGCCCTGTTGGTGGGGGCTGAAACGAGCGACGATGCCGCCGTCTACCAACTCAACGACGAGCAGGCCCTGATCCTGACCACCGACTTTTTCATGCCCATCGTGGACGATCCGGTGGATTTTGGCCGCATTGCTGCAGCCAACGCCCTCTCTGACGTTTACGCGATGGGGGGCACGCCCATTCTCGCCCTCGCCATTCTGGGTATGCCGGTCAACACCCTGCCCCTGTCGGCTATTCGGGAGATCATGGCCGGGGGAATCCAGATCTGTCAGGAAGCCGGGATCCCTTTGGCCGGGGGGCACTCCATCGATTCGCCCGAGCCCATCTTCGGCTTGGTGGCGGCAGGCCTGGCCCACCCGCAGCACATCCGCCGCAACGCCACGGCTCAGCCCGGCGACGACCTCATCCTAACCAAGCCGCTGGGGATCGGGGTGATGACCACCGCCCTAAAAAAGGGTCAGCTTAGCGCAGCGGGCTACGCCGAGGTTTTGCAGGTGATGACCCAGCTCAACCGCATCGGCCCGCAACTGGCGCGGCGACCCCAGGTTCACGCCCTAACCGATGTAACGGGGTTTGGCCTCTTGGGACACTTGCTAGAGGTCTGTCGTGGCTCAGGGGTAAGCGCCGAGTTGGATCTGGCTGCTATTCCCTTTTTGCCCGAGGCCCTCTCCTTGGCGGAGGCGGGGATCTTCCCAGGTGCAGCCCGCCGCAACTGGCAAAGCTATGAAGGCGTAGAGGCCGACTCTCTACCGGAGTGGCAGCAGTTGCTCTTGTCGGATCCGCAAACCAGCGGCGGCTTACTGCTGGCGGTGGATCCCGCCTTCACCGCAGAGCTTTTGCAAGAGCTCCACAGCGCCGGCTACTCCTATGCTCGCCGCATTGGCCGCTGCCAGGCCGGCGAAGGGATCGCCATTCGGGTTGTCGGCGAGATCCAAACCCCCCGCCAGTAGCTTGGGGGAAGGCCACGTTTGGCCCTCTCCCCCCAATCTATGAAGATTTGGTCAAGCAGAGCTGCGAAAGTTGAAGATCTCATGTAAGGGGAAGGGGAGCTGAGATATCTTAAAGAGGTATGAACGAGCCCTCTCCCAACAGCCATAGCCTGGTTCAGTGGGTTGAGCCAGGTCAACTGATTCGCAGCCTCAGCAGCGGCCAATTGCTGATGGTGGATCCGCAGCGGCACAACGCCTTGATCATCTGCAAGACGTTTCATGCCGAGTTTGCCGGGCCGGGCGCTGCGGTGGGGGGGCCCTTGGATGTGGAGTCGAGCAGCGTGATCCCGATTGGGGATGTGGCTCTGTTGCATCCCCAGAGCTATCAAGAGCGGCAAAACGCCTATACCAAGCGGCTGCACTGGATGCGCTGGTTGCAGCAGATCACCGATAATCCTTTGCCGGCCCAGCGGGCGCGGATTTTGCTCTTTAGCTTGGAGGAGTTTTTCTCTGCGGAGTTGGTCAAGCAGTTGCCGGATGACATTTTGGCGCGGCTGGTGGGGGTGCTGCCGCAGACCATCGCCGCAGCTCGGATGGAAATGATGGCCCCCTGCAGCCCCAGCTATTCCCTGGCCGGCTAGGGGGATCCGTTCAAGATTGGACGGCGTGGGCAGTGTCTTCGAAATAACCCCAAAGCTTAGCTACACTAAAAGCCAACTTCGTTCTGGCAACTCGCCCAACCGGGATCCTGGCCTCATGCAGTGGTGGAAACGGCTGCGCCAAAATCGCTGGGCTCAAGTGGGAGCCTACATTCTCGTTTTTTTCTACGTCTGCGCCATTTTTGCCGAGTTTGTTGCCCCCTACAGCCCGCTGGAATCGCAGCCAGGGGGATCCCTTTTGCCCCCCACCGCCATTCACTTGTGGGATGAGTCGGGCGCTTGGCTGGGGCCCCACGTTTACCCCACCCGCCAGGGGCCGGTGGATCTGGAAACGGGCGAACGTCCGCTTTTGGTGGATAGCAGCCGTCCCGCCGGGATCCGCCTGTTTGTGGCCGGCACCCCTTACCGTTGGCTGGGGCTGATCCCCTGGGATCGACATTTGTTCGGCACCGTCCCCCTGCGGCCAGAGGAAGGGCTGCCGGTAGCGCGGCTGCACCTGCTGGGCACGGATGATCAGGGCCGCGACTACTTCAGCCGTCTGGTCTATGGCGGGCGCGTCAGCCTGTTTGTTGGCCTGGTGGGCATCGGCATCTCTTTTCCCATCGGCCTGCTGGTGGGGGCCATATCCGGCTACTTCGGCGGCTGGGTGGATACGCTGCTGATGCGGCTGACTGAGGTGTTGATGTCGATCCCAACCCTGTATTTGCTGGTGTCGCTGGCGGCGGTGTTGCAGGTGAACCCGCTGACCGGCGTGCCCTTCAGCAATGCCGAGCGCTTTTTGGTGATTGTGGCCATCCTCTCTTTTGTGGGTTGGGCGGGCTTGGCCAGGGTCATTCGGGGCCAGGTGCTGTCCTTGCGGGAGCGAGACTTTGTGCAGGCGGCGCGGGTGGCCGGGGCCGGATCCCTGTATCTGCTGGTGCGGCATATTCTGCCTCAGACCACCACCTACGTGGTGATCTCGGCAACCTTGGCGGTGCCCGGCTACATCGTGGCGGAGTCGGTGCTGAGCTTGATCGGCCTGGGGATCCAACAGCCGGATGCCTCTTGGGGAAATATGCTGTCGCTGGCCACCAATGCTTCGGTAATCATTCTGCAGCCTTGGCTGGTGCTAGCCCCCACCCTGATGGTGGTGCTCACCTCTTTGTCTTTTAACTTGCTGGGGGATGGTCTGCGAGATGCCCTCGACCCGCGGGATCCATTTTGAGGAGAAGCTGCTTCCGAATTGTGACGGTTCAGGGGAAATGCGAGGGTCTGCCGTTCACCGCTTTCCGTCCGGATAGAGCCGATTTAGCCCCTTGCGAGCCTTAGCATAAACATCCAGGGTGGCATTCATTTTTAGGACCTGGCGGTAAACTTGCTCGGCCCGGGCGATTTCCCCCTCCTGCTCCAACTTCTCGGCCAGCTTGAGCAAACTTTGGGCCGAGGGATCCGCCAAAGAACCCTGCTCCTGCAGTTGCTGCAGCTCTTCCAGGCGCTCCTGCACCATTGGTCGCAACAGCCAGGAATCATCCAGATCCAACACCTCTCGGTAGTAGCGCTGGGCCTCTTTGAAGTTCTTCTGCTCGTCGTAGGCTTCCGCCAGTTGCAGAGCCAGCTCCGCCGTGGGCCGATCCTTAAACTGGCGATGCAGTTGGTTCAGCCGCCGCAGGAAGGGGGATCCCTGCTGCGGGTTTTGTAAATCCGGGGCGTGTTGAACCGGCAGATAGTTGCTCCTCTCCGCCGATTGTTGAGGGGAAGGGGCAGGCTCCGCGGCTTGAGATCGAAGGGGCGTTTGACGGCTGATGCTTTTGGGGTCAATGGGGGCGGGCTTGTAGACCCAAACCGGCTGATCCGGAGAGGATGCCGGTGGGGTTGGGTGTGGGATCGGCTGGGGCAAGGGAATGGTTTTGCGATCCGGCGGTTCAGAAGGGGGTTGCTTCAGTTCTGCAAGGGTGCCGGGAGGTTTGGGGGCTTGGAATTGAATTGCTTTGGGAGTCTCCCTGCGCTCTTGGGCCAATTCTCGATAGAGGGCGGCCAATTGGGCATACCCCGCTTCTTCGTAGGCGGTGGCCAGCCAACGGGCATTCTCCGGGCTGGGATCCGCACGATAAGCCCGCCGCAGCAACTGCAAAGCAGTGCCATAATTGCGCTCTCGAATGGCTGCCTGCCCCAAACTGGCTGAGCTGACCCCGGTTGTATCGCTAGCCATGGTTCTCCGTTATGCCTTGCTGTGCAGCGATAATAAATCAGTTTTCCTTTTCCAAGCCAGCCACTCAGGGCAACCTTGGCAACTGGATCCCTTGGCCATAGCATACCCTTGTCGAGCCGAACGCTGACTGTTGGGAAAGACTTCTCTTCTTGTTGGGATCTGCTCGGTAGACATCTTTAGCCGATGTTGATTCGAGATTGAGGCATTGAGATCTGGATGTGAGGCGTACTTTCAAGCTAGCTTGTAGTCAAGCCCCGAGCAGCGACAGGTTTCGGCGCAAACATGATTCAACAGTTTCGAGATCGGTACCCCATGGGCAGTTTGCTCACCGATCTGTTGCGCGTAGAAGAAGGGATCTACATTGTCAAAGCCCAGGTGGTGGTGAACAACACGGTTCTGGGCAGTGGTATTGCCGGCTCCAACACAGTAGAAGAAGCGGAAGATGCTGCGCTGAAGCGCGCTTTAAACCATGCAGGATTCGGTCATTCCGCAACTTCCTTGAGCTTGGGTATGGATTCTGCTGCCACCAGGCTGCCCTATTTGCCAACTCCCGACTTGGCCTTGGCCAATGGGCGCACCCACTCTTCTCCTGCCCCTCAAGCCCCTGAGCCAACAGGGATCCCTGCGAAGCCGACTCCCTCAGAATTGCCCAGCTTGAGCGAGCCGGGAGCCTATGGAGATGATCTATCAGACATCATTGCTCAAACAGATGTCGAGATGCAGCGTATTGGCTGGGGCCGCAAGGAAGGACAAGAGTTCCTGGAGCGTCGCTTCCAGAAAAAATCTCGCCACCAACTGAATGAGGCCGAACTGCGGGAGTTCTTGCGCTATTTAAAACAGCAGCCGTCACGCCTCAACAGCGAGCCTCGTTTTTGATTTTCCCAGACTCCCTCACCCCCAACCCCTCTCCCAGAGGGAGAGGGGAGTTTAGACTTGACTTTGGAAAAATCCCTTGCCCAGAGGCGGGAGAATAGATCAAACCGCTGGGCTCTGGAATAGCCACGGCTAGGGCGCACCCACAATCACAGTGGTGTCTTGCATTGTCTTCACGACGGTCTCGCCTCCTTCCGAGAGCACAACCCGTCGCTCTGGCACCGATACTCCGGCCACTTTGGCAGTTTGGTAGTTCTGCCCGGCCTGCACCACAGAAGGGATGACGCCTGGGCCAGAAACCAAAGCAAAGGATTCGCCACCAATCTGGATCATCCCAGAAACCTGCACGCTGCGGGCAAAGGCCGCCGGGTCAGGAGTGGGCGTCGGGAGCGGCGTGGCCACTGCTACGGGCACTTCGCCACCGGGCGGAGGCAGTTCCGGAGGCGGAGGCAGAGGTGGCAGGTCAAGGGTTGGCTCAGGGGCACGCACGTTTTGGGGCACAAAGGGATCCGCCCGTCCGGCTCCACTTAAGGCCCGCTGGGTTTCCTGCTCCCGATCCACCGGTGGGATCAGGCTAGAGGCAGCTTGGGTGGTTTGCAGAAGAGAAGGCACCGGCGGCGGTTGGTCAGGAGCGGTCTGGCCAAAACCGTCGGGCAGGTTTGCCGTTTGTTGCCGGGCAAGAGCCTGCATCTGGCTGGCTCCCCGCGCCAGAGTAGCGTTCATGTCCTGTTCCCAACGGCCTGAGGCATTCAGCCGCATGATCACGGGGCTGCTGCCGCCGCGCGACTCCACCCAGATCTCGGCTGCTGTGTCGCTCAGCCGACGGGAGCGGAGGATGCGGGATCCCAGCGGCAAAAGCGGCTGCAGCGCCAGTTCCGCTTCGGGAACTGCTTGTCCGTTGGCCAAAGCAGAAGACAAACGAGGGGACAAGCACAACATGCCCCCTGCCGACAACAGGAGGATCCCAAGTGAGAGCAGTTGGCGACCAGGCGAAGATTTCAGCATAGAGACCACCGGCAGAGAGCCTCGCATCACCAAAATAGCCAAAATCTTGGGGATGGGGCTCCATCGAGCTGCTTTTTTCGGCAACAATGCTAGGATTTCCCAATCAAAGCCTCAGCCCCTGTCGATAGGGATCCCGACCTCAAAGCCGGCCCCTGTCCGAGCGCAGCCCAATTTGCCATAATGAAGAGAGACTGTAAACATTTGTTAAGGCCATGACTGTCTCTGCTCTGGATCCTGTCAACCCCGCTCGTCTGGAGGAAATCGCCCAACGCTTGCGCAGCCAACGCCCTGCGGATCGCATGGTGGCCTTGGCCCAGTTGCGGGATGTGCCAGCGGAGCAGGCGGTGCCGCTGATTTTGCAGGTCATCGACGACGAAAACCTGCAGGTGCGCTCTTTTGCCGTCTTTGCCCTGGGGATCAAGCAGACGGACGCCTGTCTGCCCAAGCTGCTGGAGATCCTCACCCAAGACCCGGACTACGGCATTCGCGCCGATGCGGCAGGCGCCCTGGGCTACTTGGAAGATCCGCGGGCTTTTGAGGCCCTGGTGCGGGCTTTTTATGAAGATGTGGAGTGGCTGGTGCGCTTCAGCGCCGCCGTGGCCCTGGGCAACCTGAAGGATCCACGGGCCTATGAGGTGCTGCTGCGGGCGTTGGAGGGGCCGGAAGTGTTGCTGCAGCAGGCGGCCATTGCAGCTCTGGGAGAACTGGGGGATCTGCGGGCTTTGGATCACATCCTGCGGTTTGCCCAGTCGGAAGATTGGCTGGTGCGGCAGCGGCTGGCCCAGGCCTTGGGAAATCTGCCCTCGCCCAAGAGTGTTTCTGCTCTCAACTATCTGGCCAGGGATCCCCACGATAGCGTTGCCGCGGCGGCTTTGGATTCGCTGCGGCGGCTGCGCCAAAGGGGCTTCCCAGAACCCACGCCTGAGGCGGGATCCCGGCCAGCCGATTCGGAAGCAAGCTAAGCTGGAAATCCGGGTTTGGCCTGGTGTAGGGAGGCGAGGATTTGCCGACCCTTGTTGTTTCCTGATCCCCTGCTGTGATGGTTACCAGCCCCCATCCTCTAGTTGCTCCGGAGATAGCCGGATCCCCCTCTCGGCCCCGCATTGTGGCGGCCCTTTCTGGGGGGGTAGACAGCTCCACGGTGGCGGCCCTTCTCCACGAACAGGGCTATGCCGTGGAGGGAGTGACTCTCTGGCTGATGCGGGGGAAAGGCCAGTGCTGCACCGACGGCCTGGTGGATGCTGCTGCCATCTGTGAGCAATTGGGGATCCCCCACCATGTGGTGGATAGCCGTGAGCTGTTTCAGGCCGCCATTGTCGATTACCTGGTGGCCGGCTATGGGGAGGGGATCACACCGCTGCCCTGCTCCCAATGCAACAAGCTGGTGAAGTTCGGCCCCCTGCTGGCCTATGCCCGCGAGACGCTGGGCATCTCTCAGATCGCCACCGGCCACTACGCGCGGGTGCGTTTTGAGGCCGAGCTGGGGCGCTATCAACTGCTGCGGGCGGTGGATCGGCAGAAGGATCAGTCCTATTTTCTCTACGACCTCAGCCAGGAGCACCTGGCCCACAGCCTCTTCCCCCTGGGCGAGTACACCAAGGCCCAGACCCGTCAGATTGCTGCGCGCTACGGCTTGGTTACGGCAAACAAGCCCGAAAGCCAGGATCTGTGCTTGATCGAGACCTATGGCTCGATGCGCAACTTTTTGGATCAGCACCTGGGTCAAAGGCCGGGGGAAATTGTCGATACCCAGGGGCGAGTCCTGGGATATCACGAAGGTATCCACCACTACACCGTCGGCCAGCGCAAGGGGCTGGGGATTGCCTCTTCCCGTCCGCTCTATGTGGTGCGCATCGATGCGGCCATGAACCGCGTGGTAGTGGGAGAGCGGGAAGAAGCCACCCAAGCTGAGGCGTGGGTGCGGCGGGTGAACTGGGTCTCGATCCCTGCGCCGGCAGAACCCTTGGCCGTGGAAGTGCAGGTGCGCTACCGTACCCCACCGGTGCCGGCTATGGTGATCCCAAAATCGCCGGAGCGGGTGAAGCTACAGTTTGCCGAGCCGCAATTTGGCGTCACCCCTGGCCAAGCCGCCGTCTGGTACCACGGGGATCTCCTGCTGGGAGGCGGCATCCTGGAGCGCCCTTCTCCCTAACTAGAGATTCGGCAGAGCTCTCTGGCATTACTCCCCTCTCCCCCTGGGAGAGGGGCTGGGGGTGGTCGCGTGAGCGGCGCGGAGCGCTTGGGCTGACTTCCCCTGGGAGAGGGGCCAGGGGTGAGAGCTCCCCTTTTTTGCCATCCGAGACAAACGCCGCAATCAGGAGGCCGCTTGCCCCTTCAAGTGCTGCAGGGATCGGAACAGGAGCACCGTATAGATATCGAGGATGGGCGCAACTGCTGTGACGGCAGCATTTCCAACCACAACCGCACCCAAGGCAGCTCCCAGGATCCCCCCAACAAGAAACAAAATCAGGAGTGGGATGCCGGAGATCAAGCCCACGGCCAGCAAAGCCCAAAACACGCCCCACCAGCGATCTTTGACGAGGTTCCAACTGTAGCCCAGACCTTCCGTGGCACCTTTGCCTTCCAGGGCAATCGCACAGAGAGTGAAAACCAGCCTTACCCCCCAGTAGATACCAGGGAGCACAAACAGCAGCATCCCAAGCATGACAATTAGCGCCAGCAGAATGCTGCCGAAAACCAGGGGCACTGCCTTCGAGAGGGCCCGGTCGAGGCTGCTGCCCAGCAGGGGAGCTTGCCGCTTCAGGTGCTGATCCACCAGCCAAAAGGCTGCGCCAGCCAGGATGGGAGCAACAATTAGGCTGTAGGCCAAATTGAGGATCCCCCCAAAAAGTGGGATCAGCTCTGCGACGATGGGAATGACAAAGCCGGGAGAGGCCAGGATCAACAGCGGCCCATAGACGGGGCCTACAACTTCAAACGAGCGCTGCAGAAGGAAAAACGGGTTAAGAGTAGCGCTTTGCATGGTAGAGGGATCCCTGTGGCAACCACCCCCTTGATACCACGCCATCCCCCTTTTTGGGCTGAGAAGGGGATTAAGAAAGTCAAAGTCTGTGTCTTGCTATACAGAAGATTTTTGTAAAATCCAGGCCGCCGCTTGTTCGCCGCTGCGCAGGGATCCCTCGAGGCTGCTCTGGTGGGTGTATTCTCCAGCCCAGAGAAGGCCCGGCAGGCCGCTGCCGGTGGGAACCAGGTGCTGCTGAAAACCGGGCGGCTGGACAAACTGGGCAAAAGGGATCCGATACACCCGCAGCAGGCGCAATCGTTCCAAGGGGGCTTTGGGAAA
This sequence comes from Synechococcus sp. OH20, assembly GCF_047502685.1. Classification (NCBI taxonomy): domain Bacteria; kingdom Bacillati; phylum Cyanobacteriota; class Cyanophyceae; order Synechococcales; family Synechococcaceae; genus Synechococcus; species Synechococcus sp. OH20. The sequence goes on from NZ_JANSIQ010000042.1 coordinate 15,429, forward strand.
ATAGGTTTGCAGCTCGGCCCGGCAGGCTTGGGCCAGCTCCTCATCGCCCAAAGGGGGATCCCCCAGCACTGTCACCGAATAGAGGTGCTGACCGGCAGGAGCCAGCGCCGGGCTGAGGCGGGTGAGCTGCACCCAGTGGTTGATCCAGCCTTGGCCGCTGGCGTTGAGGTACAAGTAGGCACCGCGGGTCAGGGAAAAGGGGGCGCAGAAATAAAGGCAGGTCACCGCCCGTCCCTGGGTGGGGATGGGCGCAGCAGCTTGAGGGCAGAGCTCGGCCTGCCAGGCCCGCGCTTGAGGGGCATCGGTGGCGCAGACCACCCACTCGGCAGGGATCTCCTCGCCCTTGGCGGTGCGGATCCCGCGCACTTTTCCCTCTTCCACCAGGATGCGCTCCACCGAGGTTTGGTAGCGGATCTGCTCTGGGGCAAGGTGGCCGGCCAGTTGGCGGACAATCTCTCCCATGCCCAGCGCCGGGGTGACGATGGCTCCTTCGGCCATCATCTTGAAATAAAAGGCAAAGAGGCGGGCGCTGCTGGCCAGATCCGGATCCAAAAGAATGCCGCGGAAAAAGGGGTAGAAGAAGTGCTGGCAGATCTTTTGGGAAAATCCGTACTCCTCTAGGAACTCCCGCACCGAGCGGTCAGATCCCCCCAGTCCTTCTTGGAAAACCTGTTCTGGGGTGCGCCGCGCCAGCTCCGCCCGCAACTGCAGCACCTTGAGCTTGTCGCCAAAGCTGGCCAAGGGGTTGAAGAGGGAAGGGACAATGCTGGTCGGATCCCGCAGGGGATCCCCCAACAGCCAGCAGCGACCGGGTTGGGCCAGCATCGCTCCCGGACGGTAGGGGCAGGGATTGAGCTGGCCTAGATCCAGATGCCGCCGCACTTGGGGATAGGCGGTAAACAGCACCTGAAAGCCACGATCCAAACGGAAGCCCTCCACCGCGTCGGTGCGCACCCGCCCGCCGGGGCCGTCGCTTTTTTCCAGGACTAGGACATCGCTCCAACCCGCCTGGCTCAGCACCTTGGCGCAGGTTAAGCCGGCCAGCCCTGCCCCGATAATGACCACTCTGCCCATGCTGCTGGGATCCCTTCTCCGTGGAGTATTTTACCTGGCTCGATTCCTCAAGGCTGAGTCCCCTTCTGAGGCAGGATGTTCTGGCCCCCAGATGCGAATGGCGCCATCGGCACCGCCGCTGAGAAGGGTTTGCCCGTTGGGGCCAAACAGCAGAGCACTCACCATCCAAGTTTGGCCGCCCAGGGTGCGCAACTCTTTGCCGCTGCCCAGATCCCAGAGTTTGATCTGCTGGGCGCGGTGATCGGTGCCGCTGGCCAGCAGGCGGCCATCGGGGCTGAGGGCAAGGGTGGCCAAGCCAGACAAGGGCTGGGCCAGAGTGCGCTCGAGGGATCCCGTGCCCACGTTCCAGATCCAGATGCCGGAAGCGCTGGCGGCGAGCAAGTGGCGGCCATCGGGGCTGAGGAGCACCTGCTCGATGGGGTAGTCAGCCTCCAGGGTTTTCAACAAAGCCCCGCTGCCGGGATCCCAAAGATGAACGGTGGGATCCCCGTTGGCGGCCACCAGGATCCAGGGCGGGCTCCTTTTTTCCGCCACCCCAGAGGGAGCGAAGGCCACCGCCGTAATGCCTGACCCCTGGGTAACCGGGTGGGCGGCGCTGTCGATGGTGCGCACCAACTGGCCATCCTCAGCTTGCCAAAGGCGAATGGTACGGTCGGCGCTGCCGCTGGCAATCCAACGGCCATCGGGGCTGATGGCGACGCTGTTGATCAGCTCGGTGTGGCCCTGCAACTGCAGCCGTGGCACCCCTTCCCGCGACGGCAAGGCAGGGGCCAAATCCCAAACCCGCACCGTCTTGTCGGCCCCCCCACTCACCAAAAAGGTACCATCGGGGCTGATGGCCAGCGTCTCAATCGAGCCTTCGTGGCCTGCCCAGCTCTGCAGCAGTTGGCCAGCCTGGGGATCCCAAAAGCGGATGACACCGTCGTCTCCCCCGGCAACCAGGAGATCTCCATCCGGGCTGATGGCCAGAGCGGTGATAGCGGCGGGGCCTTCCAGTGTGGCCTTGAGCCGCAAGGACTTGGCCCAGTCAGCTAGGTTGAGGGCAGGGCTGGAAGAGGATAGGGATCCAGTCCTGGAGGGATTGGGCGGCTGCTCTGGGGAGCTGAAGCTTTTGAGCCCAGCGGATCCCAAGTTTGCCATCGTTCCCGCGGGCGGGACAGAGTCCCTGGGCACAATTGCCTTCTCTCCCCACAGGCTGAGGTTGGCCGCCAGTTGCCAGGCAGCAACTCCGAGTAGCACCAGCAAAGCCGCCAGACTACTCCCCGCCCAAAGTGGTGGGATCCAGAAACGCGCCCGCAGTGATACCGAGGAACGCGGCGGCGTAGTCGGCTCCTGTAAGGGAGCGGCGGCAACAGGGTCGGGCAGGATCTCAGCGCCGGGAGAGACGCCCTCTGCCAGAGGCAAAGCCTGGAGAGCGGCCAAAGCTGCCGCTGCCGAAGCAAAGCGCTGCCGCGGGTCACAACCCACCAGGCAGTCCAAAAAAGCGGCAAAAGGAGCGCTGGTAGGAGCCAGATCGTGCCAGCGCAGCTCCCCCGTCAACGGGTCGCGAAACAGCTTGTGGGTCGGGATCCCTGAGAGGGCCTGTATGGCGATGAGACCAAGTGCCTCCAGATCGCTGTCGGCAGCCTCGGGCCCAGAGTTGCAGCAGCCCAAGCCCAACACCACCCAGCGGCCATCCGCCCGGCGACAGATTAGGCGAGAGGGCTCTAGGTTGCAGCAGTTTACCCCCTCACTGTGTAGCAAGGCCAAGGTTTGCAGCACATCTTGCAAAAAGGCCCGCACCTCAGCTTCTGTCCAAGGCTGACCTTGCTCAGTGGCCTGGCGCAGGGCCTGTTCCAGAGTCTGCCCCTCGATCCACTCTTCTACCCAGTAAAAATCTCCCTCTTGCTCAAAATAAGTCAGCAGGCGTGAGATACACTCATGGGATCCCAGGCGTTCCCACAGCGCCATTGCCTGTTCAAATCGCTGCCGGGCGGCAGAGGGCTCTTCCCCCTTGGGAGAGCGAGGTTGCCAACGCCTGATCACCACCCAGCTCTGTTCAGGGCGATGGCCATCTTGGGCCAGGTAGGTTTGCCCGCTGGATCCCAGTTCTTCCAAGATCTGATAGCGGCCACCCAGGGTCTGCCCTACCATAAGGACTCCGGCTACTCCAGGCATATATGGTCTACCGTTCGCGTCAGCACTGCGGAGCACTTTAGCGGGACGGAGTTCTTTGGCTCTACCCTTGGGGAGGATGCGAACCTTTTCCTTCTGGATCATCATGCCACACGGGCAAAAGGCTCAGAGTAACCCTGAGTTACTCAGTGGCCGGGGGGATGTCGTTGCAAAACCTGCTTTAGGTAGCGCCCCGTATGGGATCCCGGCTGCTCGGCCACTTCCTCAGGGGTGCCGACGGCAACAATCTGGCCGCCCTGGTCGCCCCCTTCCGGCCCCAGGTCAATAATCCAGTCGGCACAGCGGAGGATGTCCAGGTTGTGCTCGATCACCAGCACGGTGTTGCCCGCATCCACCAACCGCTGCAGAACATTCAAGAGCTTGTGAACGTCGTAGAAGGACAGGCCGGTGGAGGGTTCATCGAGCAGGTAGAGGGTTTTGCCGGTGGAGCGGCGGGCCAGTTCTGCCGCCAGCTTCACCCGCTGCGCTTCCCCGCCGGAAAGCGTCGGAGCGGGCTGACCCAGCTTGATGTAATCAAGGCCCACATCGGCCAGCGTCTGCAGGATCTTGGCGGCAGGGGGTAGGGCGGCAAAAAACTCCAGCGCCTCCCCCACCGTCATGTCTAGGACTTCGGCAATGTTTTTGCCCTTGTACCTGACCTGGAGGGTCTCGCGGCTGTAGCGGCTGCCCCCACACACCTCGCAGGTAACATACACATCCGGCAGGAAGTTCATTTCAATCACGTTCACCCCCTGCCCTTTGCAGGCTTCACAGCGCCCCCCCTTGACGTTGAAGGAAAAGTGGCCGGATTGATAGCCCCTGGCCTTGGCCTCTAGAGTCTGGGCAAAGGCTTGGCGGATGGGATCAAAGAGGCCCGTGTAGGTGGCGGGGTTGGAGCGGGGGGTGCGGCCAATGGGGGATTGGTCGATGACGATCACCTTGTCGATGTGTTCAATGCCGTGTAGCTCCCCCATTTCCGTTGGCTTAGGCACCTTCTGGCCGAGGGAGTGTTGCAGGGCAGGGTAGAGCAACTCGTTGACCAGGGTGGACTTGCCGGAGCCGGAGACGCCGGTGACGCAGACCAGCTTGCCCAGGGGGATCTCCACATCGATGTGCTTGAGGTTGTTTTTGTGGGCATCGGTGAGCTTGAGGGAGACAGCTTTGCCAGGTCGCCGCTGAGCTGGGGTTGGGATCCGCCGCCGCCCCGACAGATAGGCGCCGGTGAGGGAGCGCTCGCAGGCTAGGATGTCGGCTAGAGATCCTTGGGCCACCACTTCTCCGCCGTGGATGCCAGCGCCAGGGCCAATGTCCACGATGTGGTCGGCGGCGCGAATGGTCTCTTCATCGTGTTCCACCACAATTAAGGTGTTGCCCAGATCCCGTAGGCGGAATAGGGTTTGCAAGAGGCGTTGGTTATCCCGCTGGTGCAGGCCAATGGAGGGTTCGTCCAGCACGTAGAGCACCCCCGTCAGGCCGGAGCCAATCTGGCTGGCCAGTCGGATCCGCTGCGCCTCGCCCCCCGAAAGGGTCATGGCCGGTCGGGCCAGGGTGAGGTAGTCAAGGCCCACGTCAATTAAAAACTGCAGCCGGGTTTTGATCTCCCGCAGCACCAGCTCGGCAATCTGCGCTTGGCGGGGGGTAAGCTGGAGCTGCTCCAGGCGCTGCAGGCAGTCGCGGATGGAGATCTCGGTGAGATCCGTGATGCGGTAGCCACCGACGCGCACGGCCAGGGCCTCTGGCCGCAGCCGGGATCCGCCACAGGCAGCGCAGGGGCGGTAGGTGAGGTAGGTCTCCAGCTTTTGCCGGTAGGTTTCGGCGGTGGTCTCTTGGTAGTGCCGCTGCAACTGCGGGATTACCCCTTCAAAGCGGCGGTAGTAGCCCCGGCTCCCCTGGGGGGATTCCGCCTCAACGTAGATCTCCTGGTCGCTGCCGTAGAGGAGGAGCTGCTGCTGCTCGGGGGTAAGGTCGCACCAGCGGCTGCTGAGCTCAAAGCCAAAGGCCTTAGCAGCCCCCGCCAGCAGCGCCAGATAGTAGGGGTTCTCCCGCTCCGCCCAGGGGGCAATGGCCGCATAGAGGGGGAGCTTGGGATCCGGCACGATCCGGTCGGGGTCGAAGATGGGTTCAAAGCCCAGGCCGTGACAGACGGGACAGGCGCCAATGGGGGAGTTAAAGGAAAATAGCCGCGGCGACAGCTCGCCCAGCACGGAGCCGTGTTCGGGGCAGGCAAATTGTTCCGAAAAGATCAGCTCCGTTGGCTTGCCGTTGAGGTACTGCCCCGCCACCTCGGCTACTTTTTGCAGCAGGTGTTCCCGTTCGTCTTCACGGGGCAACAGCTCCACCACCGCCAGTCCCCCCGACTGGCGCAGACAGGTGGTCAGGGAATCGGCCAGCCGCTCTGCGATGTTGGGGCCCTTAACCAGCCGATCCACCACCACCTCAATGGTGTGGGCCTTGTTTTTGGCCAACTCAATTTCCTCGCTGAGATCCCGCACCTGGCCGTCGATGCGCACCCGCACAAACCCCTGCTGGCGCAGGCTTTGCAAGAGCGCTGCGTGGGTGCCCTTTTTTCCCCTCACCACGGGCGCAAGCAACTGAAAGCGCGTCCGCTCCGGCAGGGCCAGGATCTGGTCCACCATTTGATCCACCGTCTGGGGGGCAATCACCCGGTCACAATGGGGGCAGTGGGGGATCCCGGCCCGCCCATACAGCAGCCGCAGGTAGTCGTAGATTTCGGTCACGGTGCCAACCGTGGAGCGGGGGTTGTGGCTGGTGGACTTTTGGTCGATGGCAATGGCTGGGCTCAAGCCCTCGATGCGGTCTACATCCGGTTTGTCCAGTTGCCCCAGAAATTGCCGCGCGTAGGCGCTAAGGGACTCCACGTAGCGCCGCTGCCCCTCGGCAAAGATGGTGTCGAAGGCCAGAGAAGATTTTCCAGAGCCGGAGACGCCGGTAAACACCACCAGGCGATTGCGCGGGATCCGCAGCTCGAGGTTTTTGAGGTTGTGCTGCCGCGCCCCCACCACATGGATTTCGTTTTGGCCGGACATCTCATCCCCTCTGTGTGCAGCGTGGGTGGAGACTCTGCCCAAAATTGGCGAGTCGAAAAACAACAAAAGTTAAGGAACATTAACGATTCTAGTGCTGCAGCAGAAGTCTGTCTTCTCCCCATCGCAAGGGGTGCCGGAGAAGAGGAAAGACTTGGCTATCTTGGAAGGGCCACTTGAGGGATCCCGAAGCAACCTAGCCCATGACCTGGCCACTGCTTGCCGTCCAAAAGCTCTTCATCTACCTGCTGGTGGGGATTGCCTTTACGGCCCTCTGCCTTGGGGATCAGGCCCTGTCGCCGGCGGTTATCGCCCTCTGCTTGGCGGCGGGGGCTGCCAGTTGGTTTTGGGAGCCGCCCCGCATTAGCTTTGCCCGCTATGCGCCCCTGTGGATGCCCCTGACGGTGAGCGTGCTGGTCAGCTTGGCGGCCCTGGTGCTTGCGGGCGTGCTGCCGCTTTCGGATGGGGCCATAGGCCTGGTGCTCTACCTTACGGGGGCCAAGTTGTTTCAGCGGGAGCGGGCAGCAGACCACATTCAGTTGGCGGTGCTGTCTCTGCTGCTGATGGCCATCGCCACCCTCTTTAACGAGGACATCAGCTTTGGGTTTTTATTCCTGCTGTATGTGGGGGTGGGGCTGGTTAACCTCACCCTCTATCACCTGCGCCTGCAGGCGGAGCAGCACCCCCAGGCGGCTAGCCAAGTCCGCGGGATCGACCTCAACTTTCTGGGGTTGCTTGGATCCCTGGCTTTGCTGGCAACCCTTCTCGCGGTGGTTTTGTTTTTCCTCTTTCCGCGCCTTAGCTTGGGGCTCCTAGGCTGGCAGGCCCGCTCGCCGGTGATGACCACTGGCTTTGCCGAGGAAGTCAGCCTGGGGGAGTTCGGCACCCTCAAGACCGACAGCACTGTTGTTATGCGGGTGGAGTTCCCGGCGGGGGTGCCGCCTCAGGTGGAGTCCCTCTACTGGCGGGGGATCAGCTTTGATCGCTACGACGGGCGGGCTTGGTCGCGGACGCTGAACCGCGCGATCCCGATTTTCCCCACTGCAGCAGGGGTCTTTGATCTCTCGGCTTCCCCCTTGATCCCGACCGCTAGCGACCTCCAGTTCTTTCCCCTAGAGCAGCTTATCTACCTAGAGCCGCTGGCCACCAACACCGTCTTTGGAGTGGCGCCACTGCTGGAGGTGGAGTGGTTGGATCGGGGGGGGGCGATGACCCCTCAGCAGGCATGGCAACGGCAAACTCGCCGCCTCCTCCTGCACGAGAGCGGGGATGTCAGCCATTCCCTGCCCCCCCGGCTGCCCTATCTCTACCGCGCCGTGAGCTGGATCCCCCGCGATCTGGAGCCCCGCCTGCGCCAGCTCGGCCAGGAGGAGCTGCTGAGTGCTCTTGACCCCATCCAGCGGGCAGCCTACCTGCAGTTGCCGGCAGATCTAGATCCGCGCATTCCCGCATTGGCAGAGGAGATCACGGCTGGGATCCCCGATGTCTTTGGCAAGGCGACAGCTCTGCAGAACTACCTGCTGGAGAACTACGCCTACACCACAGATCTGCCGGATCCCGGGGCTGAGCCGCCTTTGGAGGCCTTTTTGTTTACCCACCGCCGCGGCCACTGCGAATACTTTGCCACCGCCCTGACGGTGCTGGCCCGCAGCATTGGCATCCCGGCCCGCGTGGTCAATGGCTTTTTGGGCGGGCGCTGGGTGGCGCAGGAAAAGTACCTGGCGGTGCGCAACGCCGATGCCCATTCTTGGGCGGAGATCCCCTTTGGCCCCTATGGATGGATCCTCTTCGACGCCACGCCGCCAGAGGCCAATGTTAGCCAGCGGCAAAGCTGGTGGGATCCCTTGCAGGATTTTTACGACAGCCTGCGCTTCCGTTGGTTTAAGTACGTCATCCAGTACGATCTATCCACCCAGCGGCAGATCTGGCGGCAGATTCAGGAGATCGCCAGTGCAGTAGCGGTCTCTTCCGATCGAGAGGATGTTGCCGCCGCCTTCCGTCGCGGTCTGGTGGGCTGGGGGCAAAGGCTGCAACAGAACAGCCTGCCGCTGCTGGGGGTGATTTTGATCACCGGCTTCACGGCCTACTGGGGCCGCCGCCGCCGCTACCAGGCTTTGCACTGGCGGGATGGGGGATGGATCCTCTTGGCCACACTTGGCAATGGAGTGGTGATGGGATCCCTGTGGCAGCCGCCCCCAGAATGGCCCACCTGGATGATCGGGATCCTGCTGCCAAGTCTGGCCTTTGCCGGCATGCGCTGGATCCCGGCAGCCCTGCCCAAGTCGCAACGGCGCCGCCAGGCCATCTCCAGACTTTACCTCCAACTGCGGGAGCTGGCGACAGCAGTGGGGATCCCAGCCCACCTGGGGCCGGAAGCCTGCTTAGAACACTTGCGCCACTCCGATTTGCCCCAGGCCGAGCTGGCCATCCAGTTCCTGCAGCGCTACCTGGAGGTGCGCTTTGGCGGGATCGCGCTGGAAGCCGGGGAACTGCGGCGTTGGCAACAATGCCTCAGACAGCTTAGGCAGGCCTGGCAGACCCAAAATTCCTCCCTTGCCCCCAAAAGAGCCGCTTGACCGGAAGACGGCTATGTCCTGGCGCAAGTCTCCCAAAAGCTCTACGAGAAGCCTTGACATTATGAAGGGGTTAAGAGATAGTTAACTCTAGGTATAGACCCTGCCATAGACTGGGGCGGCAGGCCATCGCTACAAGTGAGCTCTGCCCTCAGGTTTAGCCTAGCCCTTGCTAGGTGCTCCAAGGCTGTGTTACTTTTCTTGACGTTCAGCCTTGAACAAGCAAGGGCAGGTTTACTATGCGTAACCATTCTCTGAGGGCAGCTCTAGCCGCAACGCTGTGCCTACTGTCCTCTTCCCTTCTTTCTAGCCTGGCTCAGGCGGCGCCGAAGCCGACCGGCAACGGGGCGATCTTTTTCCACCCCGATGGCACTTCGGCCTCCCACTGGGACATCACCCGCATTCTCCACTACGGCCCGGATGGCTTCTTGAACTGGGATCGCCTGCCTGTCATCACCACCTATCGTGGCCATCACCTTGACCTGTTGGGTGGAACCTCCAACGGCGGGGCGGTGACGCATGCCACAGGCACTCGCGTGCATGGCGCGACTTTTGGCTTGGATCCCGACGGCAAAGAGTATCCCTCGGCCAACGGCACCCTGAACACAATTATGGAAGATGCCATTGAGGCAGGCCTGGGCACGGCTCTGGTGCAGTCGGGATCCATCATCGAGCCGGGGACGGCTGCTTTTGTGGCTGAAGCTCCCAAGCGCAGCGACTACGAGGAGATTGCCCTGGAAGTGGTGGAGTCGGGGGTAGACATCATCCTGGGGGCCGGTGAGGAATGGCTGTTGCCGGAAGGCGTCCAGGGGCGCTTTGGCCAAGGGAAGCGCAAGGATGGCCGCAACCTCATCGAGGAAGCCAAGAAAAAAGGGTATGCCGTCGTCTATACCCGCGACGAGCTGCTGAAGCTGCCGGCGGATGCCGCCAAGGTTTTGGGGGTGTTCAACGTAGAGGACACCTTCTACGACAAACCTGAAGAAGAGCTGCGCAAAGAAAACTTGCCCAACTACATCGCCAGCGCACCCACCATTGCCGAGATGACGCAGTTTGCCCTAGAGCGGATCTCCCGCAATCCCAAGGGCTTCTTCGCCGTCATTGAGGAAGAGGGCACCGACAACATGTGCAACAACCTCAATGCTTCCGGCTGCCTGGAGGCCATGAAGCGGGCTGACGATGCCATTGGGGTAATTCTCGACTTCATCGAGAAGAATCCCAAAACCTTCATGATCACCACCAGCGACAGCAACGCCGGCGGGATGCAGTTGGTGGATGTGGAGTCTGCCGATGAGCCGCTGCCCCCCACTGACCCCGAAGAAAGCGGCGCCCCTATCGATGGCGTCGAGGGCACGGGTACGAAGCCATTTGTTTCAGCACCCGACAAGAACGGCAACCGCCGCCCCTTTGCGGTGGCGTGGGCCACTGGAGACGACGCCGGCAGTGGAGTTATCGCCCGCGCGGCGGGCCTGAACGCCCAAGAGCTGGTGCCCACCACCGGGATCCTGAACACCGACATCTACCGCATTCTCTACACAGTTCTCTTCGGGGAGCGCATCCCCAGCGAGCTGAAGCCGTAGTCTCAGGCAACCCGGCATTGGCTCCGAACTTCTGAAGACCGAGGGGATCCAGGCGATCCCCTTTTCATTTCCATAAGTCATTAACGCAACGCTGTCGCGAACGCGCTGCTCTAACTCCCCTCTCCCTGAGGGAGAGGGGTTGGGGGTGAGGGAGTCCCTCAGGGAGAGGGGTTGGGGGTGAGGGAAGTCCTTGCCACGTCTTGTCCAGAGCTAGGAAAGAGTGGATAGTCTGCCCTGGGCCGGCTGAGAACGCCTCTGCTGCACCGCCTGGTAGCGCCGCTTGAACTCCTGCTGCTGCACCTTGTGATCCACGATGGGATCCGGGTAGCCGCAGCGCCGCCGCTCCTGTAGGGCCCAGGATCCCTTGGGATCCTCCCCCACCCACAGCAAAGCCGGGGTATCTAGCCCCGCTAGCTCCGGCAGGTAGCGACGGATGTACTCCCCTTCCGGGTCGTAGCGGGCTGCCTGGGTGGCTGGGTTGAAGATGCGCAGTGGCCTGGGATCCGTGCCCACACCGGCGCTCCACTGCCAGCCGCCGTTGTTGGCGGCCAGATCCCCGTCGACCAGCTTCTGCATAAAGTAGCGCTCTCCCCAGCGCCAGTCGATGAGCAGATCTTTAGTTAAAAAGCTGGCCACGATCATGCGGCAGCGGTTGTGCATCCAGCCGGTCTCGTTGAGCTGGCGCATGGCCGCATCCACGATGGGGTAACCCGTCTGTCCGGCGCACCAGGCCTGAAACCAGTCCTGCCGGTTGCCCCACTCCAGCGCATCAAAAGCTCGTCGGTAGGCGCCGCTCTCCACGTGGGGCCAGTGGGCCAGGACATGCTTGTAAAACTCGCGCCAGCACAGCTCCTGCCGCCAAGTTTGCAGGCTGCTTTCGGCCTCTTCACTGCGCACCTCTGCTTCCACCTCCCGCGTGGCCTGCCACACCTGACGAATGCCGATGGTTCCCCAGCACAGGTGGGGACTGAGGAGAGAGGTACCCTGTTCAGCCGGAAAATTGCGTGCCTGCTCGTAGTCCAAAATGCGCAGGCCCTGACAAAAATCCTCAAGCAGCGCTTGAGCTGCCCTCTCGCCTGCCGCCGGGATCCGCTGCTCGCAGACAAAGCCCAGATCCGCCAAGCTGGGCAGAGGTTGAGCTTTCAGGCTTGGCAGCGGCTGGAGCTCCTTGGGAGTGGGGAAGGGATCCGGCTTAGGCAAGCTGAACCAGCGGCGCCAGAAAGGGGTAAAAACCGAGTAGGGATCCCCCGCCTGGGTCACCACTTCCCCCGGCCCGTGCAGCAGCATATCTTGGTAAGAAAAAGACAGGATCCCGGCTTCCGTCAAGCTGGCCCGCACCTGACTCTCCTGCTGCCGGGCCAAGGGATCCAGATCCTCGTTCCAAAACACGGCCTGCGCCCCCAGCTCGGTGGCCAACTGCCGCAGCTCCACCGCCGGATCCCCCCGCCGCCAGAGGAGCGGGATCCCCATCTGGGCGTAGCGCTCCTGCAGCTCCTGCAATGCCTGGAGGAGAAACGCCACCCTGGCCGGGGCCATATCCGCCCGCTGCAAAACCTGCGGGTCGAAAACGAAAACCGGCACCACCTGCGGGCTGCGCTGCGCCGCCGCGTGTAGGGCTGTGTTGTCTGCTAGCCGCAGATCGCGACGGTGCCAAATCAAAACCGGGGAAGTCATAGGCTACTGAGGGACGGGATCCCATCTTGGCCGGTTCCCACCACCCCTTTCAACTCATTCCCCCCTCCCGGACAGCCAGGAGCTAGACTATGAAGAACCTTAAAGGGCTCTGTCAAAGCTCTGGACGGTCGAGCAGCCGGCTGGGACAATAGCGGCAGCGTTCATCTGGCTTTTGTTGGCCATCGCTGTACCCCATTGCATAAGCTGTATCCCCCAACATCACCACCAATTGAGTTAGCTTCAGGGAGAGCAAGGGGTCAAGCGGCTCTGTGACATTCAGCATAAACTGCTCAATGGAGCGCCGCAGGGCCTCTGGCGTCTTGATCATCACGTCTCCATCCATCCATCGATGGCTTTAGGTATTCATACTCAAGGCAAGGTGGACATGGATTCAAGATAAAGGTAGAAGAGAGAGATGCTCGTAGCATCGGCTACTGTTCTGGGGATCGAGCCGACGAGGACTCTGCTCCACACCGGCCAGAGCCGGTTTGCGGATGAGCGGTAACCTAGGTATCCAAAAATGGCGACAGCGCGACGGGTGGCACGGGTAGCCGAGCTGATCAAACGGGAGGTCAGCCAAATCCTGCTCTCGGAGATCAAAGATGACCGCGTGGGGGCGGGCATGGTCAGCATTGTGGATGTCGAGGTTTCCAATGACTTGCAAAATGCCCGCATCTTCGTCAGCATCTATGGCGATGAAGCGGCCCAGCAGCAGACCATGGAGGGGCTGGCCTCTGCCACTCCCTTCGTGCGGCGGGAAATTGGCCAGCGCCTCGGCCTGCGACGGGTGCCGACGGTGGTGTTTTTGCAGGATCGCTCTTTGGAGCGGGGATCCCGGGTTCTGACCCTGCTCAACCAACTGAGACCGCCTGCCGAGGCTCAACAACAGGAGGAGCCCGGGGTTGAGGAAACGATGGAGGACACCGCCGGGGGTGAAGAAGACAATTGAGCAAACAACAATGGCTGCCCACTTTCGTGCCACCTTGGGGGATCTGCACTAAAGCTCAGCCTGCTGTGCACAAGAGAGCAAAGAATCTACCCTGATGGCCAACGGCTTCGCGGCGACGCGGACAATGTCAAAGCCAGGTTTTCTCACCGAGAAGTTTTTGGATTTGTTAGGCTGAAGAAACTACACAGCCCTTCCCGTGGTTACCTGAACAGGATCAATGCCTGCGGCACGCCTAAACGACCACCAGAGCGCTCTATCCCAACTGGGAGTCGCAATAGTGCCGCCCACTGATAACGCGAAGGCATCAGGGTCGCTGTAGCGAACCTGCGAAAGGGCTGTAAAGTTTCTGTCCATGCCTTTTCTGCCTTTTCATGGATGTTCAAAGCCCACTGCAACCGGATCCCGCCCTGGCAGGTGCCACCCCTCTCCAAGCTCTGCAGGCTCTGAACCAGAGTGTTGCCGAAGCTTTGGTTTCCTGCTTGAAAGGGCAACCCCAACAAGCCACTCAGCACCTTTTACTGGCTCTGCCGCAGTTAATGGCTGCTCTGGGGGCTTTGAGGCAAAAATCTTCCGTTGGCGTCAGCGGGCCGGAGGCCTTGGCTGAGTCTACAGGCCGCGTTTCAGAAATCAACCCCAAGCGCATCATTCACATCGAGGGCAACCGTGTGGAAGTGTGGGTAGATAACCAGATTCGCAGCAGTTGGAGCATCTGGTCGGTGGGAGATCTCAAGGAAGTCTGCCGGCTGGCAGAAGAATTTGATTGTGGCCTCAGCTATTCTTTAGGAGATAGCTCAGGGTCAAAGTCGGCAATGCTGCTGTTGCCCCCCAATGCCGTCGATTTGCCCGACCGGCTCTCCAATCCCGAAGACTCCGCTGCCTAGCACCCTCAGCTTCGGTTGCTGCTTTTGCCGTTCAATCCCCATGGCAAAACCCCAACGGCTCCAGAAGCTTTTGGCTCAGCAGGGCTTGGCCTCTCGTCGCCAGGTGGAAGCCTGGATCCTGGCGGGTCGCATTCGGGTGAATGGGAAAGTGGTCACCGAGCTGGGCTTTAAGGCTGATCCGGAACAGGATTGCGTCGAGGTGGATGGGCGGCCAATCTCTTGCAGGGATCCGGCCCGCCACGTTTTGCTTCTGCACAAGCCGCTGGGGGTCTTGTCCACCTGTAAGGATCCCTGGGGACGCAAGACAGTGCTGGATCTGCTTCCCCCACCCTGGAACCGACAGATCCGCCTCTATCCCGTGGGCCGACTGGATGTCGATAGCAGTGGCGCTTTGCTGCTCACCAACGATGGTGACCTGACACTGAAGCTAACCCATCCGCGCTACCATCTGCCCAAAACCTATCGAGTCCAGGTACAGGGACATCCGAGCCAGGCCACCCTGCAACAGTGGCGAGACGGAGTAGACTTAGAGGGGTACACCACTCTGCCGGCGGAAGTGGAGTTTTGTTCTGCCCCCGATTCCGGGCAGAGAAAGCATCCCGATTCCTCCTGGCTGAGGATAGTTTTGTTTGAGGGACGCAACCGACAAATTCGGCGGGTGGCAGAGCAGCTTGGGCATCCGGTGCTGGCCTTGCATCGGGAAGCCATCGGCCCAGTACGTCTGGGCAATCTGAGGGCAGGCCAGTTCCGCCAGTTGGATCCCCAAGAGGTTCAGGCCTTGCTGGCCCCGTTTGCCGCCGCCGACAGCTCAGCTCTGCCCAAGATCGCCTCTTTTTTCTCTTCCCGTCCTTCTTCATAATGTTGGGTACGGGGAGAAAAGGACAGAACGGCTTGCGGCTGTATCTTCTTGTCTGCTGACAATTTGGGGCTGCTTGTAAACCAGCTTCCTCTCTTCCACAGGTGACCAAACGATGCAAGAGTCAGCACACTCTAAGGACTCCGTCCCGCTAACGCGATTGGAAGCCCTGGGATCCCTGCTGCGGCAAACACGGGAGGCACGGGGCCTGACGTTAAGCGAAGTAGCCAACGATACCTTTATTCGCTCCCAGTATCTACAGGCGCTGGAGGAAGCCGATTTGAGCCGGTTGCCGGAGCCGGTCTATGTGCAAGGGTTTCTCAAGCACTATGCCAACTATTTGGGGTTGGATGGCGAAGCCCTGTCTCGGCAGGCTCTTCCACTTCTATCGGCCAAAACGCCCCCTGGATCTGCTCCCCTTCTGGCTGCTGGTGGGCAGCCCGCCTTTGCCCTGCGCCCTCTCCACCTTTGGGTCGCCTATGTGGTGCTGGTCGTGCTGGCAGTGGGGGGATTATCGGCTCTTTTGGAAGGCACAGGCAATCCCTTTGGGCGTTGGCTGGTGAGCCTGCCGAGGATTGGCCGAGAGGGATCCGGCCAGCAACCCCCTGCTGCCAACTCTCCGGATCGCACCCTGCCGGCAGCTCAGCCTACGGCCCGCCAACTGTTTCCCACCCTTGACCAATGGACGCGCATTCAAGGCGTTTTTCCCGAGATATTGGAAGCCTACTCAGGGGGAGTGGGGCGCAAGCCGGTGCGTCTGGACATCCGCGTTGTCGAGCGCCCCTCCTGGTTGCGCGTCATTGCCGATGGGCAAACGGTTTTCGAGGCTACCTTACAGCCAGGGGCCGAGTTGAATTGGGAAGCGGAGCAATCGATTGTTTTGCGTACCGGCAATGCGGGCGGTGTGTTGGTGACCTTTAACGACCGGGAGCTTGGGGTGATGGGCCGGTTTGGAGAAGTGAAAGAACTGATGTTTGAGCCGGGGTTGGATATTCAGTCCCTGCGCTAGGGATCCGGCCTATCATGTGTCAGTGGCCACCCGGAAGCGATCTCCCACCCTTGGGAGCGGAGCTGCTGCAACAGGTGCCGGACTTTGTCGATGTCTTTATCGCCTGGCCGGCGTTCCACACCGCTGGAGAGATCGATGCCGTTGGGCTGAAGGTGGCTGAGGGCCTGCCGCACATTGTCCGGTTTCAACCCACCGGCCAGCAGCCAAGGCAAGGGCAGGGATCGGTGGGCCAGTTCCGGCCAATTGAGGGTTTGCCCCGTTCCACCCGCCTGTTGGGGGTGATAGGCATCCAAGAGCAGCCCCTCTACACAGTCTCGGTAGAGATTGGCCCCTTCCAGATCCGCCGGGTGGCGAATGCGCAAGGCCTTGATGCGGCGGATCCCGGGCAGCCATTCCCCCAACTGCCGACAATCCTGGGGGGATTCCTGGCCGTGCAACTGGATGGCCGTGAGGCCCACCGCTTCCACCCAGGCGGCGATGACGCGGGGATCCTGATCCAGAAAGACCCCCACTTTTTCCACAGGGCCGGGCAGAGATCCCACCCAGCGGGCCATTTCCTGTAGGGACAAATAGCGAGGCGTATCGGGCACAGCAATAAACCCAAGAGCGCTCACCCCCAACGCGGCAATGGCCTCCGCCTGATCCTGACGGGTGATCCCGCAGATTTTGACAAACAACCGGCCCATTGGGATCCCTTCCGACAATCAACCTACCCCAGTCACTTCAAATCCAATAGCAACGAAACGGTTCGTTATGCCGTTATTGCTACGCAACGCTGTCGCAAACGCGCCCCTCCAACTCCCCTCTCCCTCAGGGAGAGGGGCTGGGGGTGAGGG